>NZ_JBJEXT010000067.1:0-23161 GCF_051886055.1 Mitsuokella apri
AACATCATCATGATGGTATCGTCCTTGCGGTCCGGCAGTTCCATGATGAGCTTCAGCATGCGGGCATCCGGCTGAACTTTACCCGAAAAGAGCAGTTCCTTCGTGACCTTGCCGATCATCGTAACCTTCGTGACCTGATGTTCTTTCAAATAATTGAGGACAGCATCGAGATGTGCGATGCTGATGAACTGACAATCTGCTGTGCAGTCCTTGAGTTCTGCATCCGTCTCCGGCAGCAGAGCGACTGCATAAACCTCATAGCCGAGGAGTTTGGCTGCTTTGGCACACTCCACCGGCAGTTTGCCAGCACCAGCCAGCAGTCCGATTTTTTCCATAACGATTCCCCCGAATTTCTCCATCAATACCGATATCAGTCACGCTCTCTGCGCTCACGGCAAATGCCGCGCTCTGCATTGCGCAGGAAACGCAGAAAATGCTCGACCTCTTCACAGGAATCGACTTCCTGCTCGATGACGGCAATTGCCTGCTGCAGGCTCAGACCGGAACGATAGAGAAGTTTATATGCCTTCTTGATATTGCGGCGTGCCTCAAGCTTGATGCCGGCACGCGAAATGCCCACGGCGTTAAGGCCGACGACTTTGGCCGGCTGTCCATCGACAATCGTATACGGCACGACATCCTGCGTGAGCTTCGACATGCCGCCGACCATGGCATTGCGGCCAATCTTGACAAACTGGTGCACACCTGCCATGCCGCCGATGACGGCGCGGTCCTCGACAACGACGTGACCGGCAAGACTTGCCAGATTCGACATAATGACATGATTGCCCACAACACAGTTGTGCGCAACGTGCGTCAAAGCCATGAGCAGGCAGTCGTTGCCGACACGCGTTTCCTCACCCTCACCAGTCGCACGATGAATTGTAGAACCCTCGCGGATGGTCGTGCGGTCGCCAATGATCGTATAGCTTTTTTCCCCTTTAAATTTAAGATCCTGCGGCTCTTCGCCAATGGAAGCCCCCTGGAAAATGCGGCAGTCTCTGCCGATCTGCGTCCAGCCGTGAATAACGACATGCGGGCCGATCTTCGTCCCTTCGCCAATCTCAACATTCTCCCCGATAACCGAGTACGGGCCAATTTCAACATTTTCTGCGATCTTTGCACCTGGCGCAACCACAGCAGTTTCATGTATATTTGCAGTGACTTTATTGTCCGTATTCATCTGCTCCAACTCCTTAACCTTCCTCCAATGCCGGCTGTGCCGGCCAGTTTGCTCTGTCCTTCTTTATATACTCCTGAATACCCTCATCATTCTCGTATTTCATTTGACTGCAAATCTGGGCGTTTTACGAGTTGAACAAAGACTAAATGTGCTTAGACAATTAATGCAGGCAAAAATCAAAGATCTTCGCCTTTTTTCAGGGCAAACTTAAAATCTGCCGAAGCAGCGAGCTCGCCATCCACATAACCGTCGCAATGGAGCAGGCCGAAATCACCGCGCGTACGGACGAGTTTGGCCTTCGTGACCAGCTGATCGCCCGGCACGACCTGACGTTTGAATTTGACATGCTCCATGCCGCCGAACAGCGCAATCTTGCCGCGGTGCTCCGGTGGATACAGCATGGCCACGCCGCCGACCTGGGCCATGGCCTCAAGGATCAGCACGCCCGGCATGATCGGATGACCTGGGAAATGGCCGCGGAAATGGGGCTCATTCATCGTAACGTTCTTGATGCCTGTAGCCGACTTAAACGGTTCGAGCTCAATGATGCGGTCGACAAGCAGCATCGGCGGACGATGCGGTAAGATTTTCTGGATTTCTTCGATGTCTAATACCATGATATATCCCTCTTCTTCCTCTGAAAACTTCAGGTAAATCTTTTTCTTCTTATTCTTTTTATTCTTCATAAGCAGCGGCAATCTGTTTTGCCAGCTGCGTGTTGAGTGCATGACCGGAAGCCACGGCAATCACATGGCCGCGGATGATGCCGGAAAGGCGCAGGTCGCCAATGACATCGAGAATCTTATGGCGCACGAGCTCATCCTCGAAATGGAGCGGATTGAGCCAGCCCTCATCATTGTAGACAATGACATTCTCGAGCGAGCCGCCGAGTCCGAGTCCCATCTCACGCAGGGCCTTGATTTCCTTTTCATAGGCAATCGTGCGGGCCGGTGCAATTTCCTTATGATAGACCTCTTCATTGACATGAAAGTCCTCATACTGAACGCCAATGAGCTTATGCGGATTCAGAGATGTAAAGCTCACGCGGAATCCATCATAGGGAACGACCATGACGAAGCGGCCCGTCTTTTCATCATCGATGCGGTAAACCTTATCAATGACGATTTCCCGGCGTTCCTTCTCCTGCTCCACAATGCCTGCTTTTTCCATGAGCTCGAAGAATACGAGCGACGCGCCGTCCGCTACCGGCGGTTCCTCTGAGTCGAGCTCTACATACGCATTATCGATGCGGTGTGCATGAAATGCGCTCATGAGATGCTCAATCGTAAAAACTTTATTGCCATGTTCTTCAATCGTCGTAGCGCGCAAGGTCGACGTGACATTCTGGGCCTTCGCATGAATCTGCGGCTCTCCCGGAAGGTCTTTACGCACGAAGACAATCCCAGTGTCCTCTGGAGCCGGCTTCAGCACTGCGTGAACCTCACGGCCGGAATGCAGCCCGATGCCAGTATAAGAAATTTCTGTCTTCAATGTTCTCTGCTTCTGCAAAATCATACCCCCTGCCGTAATATGCCTTCCTATATTGTACAAAACTATTGACCTCGATGCAAGTTAGGATTCTTCCCGCATGGATTTCCAGCGGTCATGCAGCCAAAACCATTCCTCTGGATATTTGCGCACATGGTCCTCGATGCATTTTGTCAGAACCTGCGTCGTCTCGCGGATGTCCTCGCGCTTGTCGCGCGTCTTTTTCACAAAGACAGGGTTCTGCACGATCAGTGTATGGAAGCCGTGTTCATCGCGATGCATGAAGGCAGGGAAAATCGGTACACCCTGAAAGCGGGCCATCGAGGCCGCGCCCGGGACACAGTTCGTCGGTCTGCCGAAGAAATCGAGGACGATGCCGCTGTGACGGTTCGTATCCTGATCCATGATGAGGCCAATAGCCCAGCCTTTCTGCAGCATCTCAAACATCTCCCGCACGCCGGTCTTATAGGTGATATGCATGCCGATAAGGGTGCGGTATTCATTGATGAAACGGTCTGCCCCCGTCGACTTCTGCTTCATGGCCACGCCGACGAGCGGAATGCCGGCCTGCGCAAAAGCGCCGCCCATGAGCTCCCAATTGCCGCTGTGTGCTGCCGCTATGATGCATCCTTTGCCAAGAGCCAGGCCTTTCTGCAGCTTATCGAGGCCTTCGATGCGCACATACTCATCGATGTGTTTGCGGATGACCGGAAAGCGCAGAACTTCCATGAGCATCGGGCCAAAGCGCACACTGCTGGCCTTCGCGAGTTTTTCTGCCTCTTTCTCGTCAAGACCCAGACACACCATGATCTGGTCTTTGGCGAGTTTTTTGCGGCGTTTCGGCACAAAAATCCAGGCGAATTCGCCAAGTGCCCTGCCCAAGACCTCACATACGCTGCGCGGCAACAGGCAGCAGATTTTGCTGATGAATTTCAAGATATAGTAGGAAAACACGCTTTTCTCCCCTTTCAGCAAGAAAGCCTTCCATCTTCAGGAAGGCTTTCTTCATCGCATCACTGCGTTATTGTTTCTCGTACTTGGCCAGCTTCTTTTCGAGCTGCCGGAACTTCTTGTACATTTCCGGCAGATGCTTCATCGAAGCCTGCATGCGCAGCCATTCCGCATGGCTCTGCACAGGGAAGCCCGCACAGAACACACCTTCCGGCATATCGCCGATGATGCCCGAACGTGCGGCATAGACGGAATTCGCACCAATCTTGATATGGCCGACCGTGCCGACCTGTCCGCCAAACGTGACATTGTGGCCGACAATCGTCGAGCCCGAAATACCCGTCTGCGCGACAATCAGGCAGTTCGGACCGATCTTGCAGTTATGGCCGATATGGACGAGATTGTCGATCTTCGTGCCGTGGCCAATGACCGTCGAGCCCATGGCCGCGCGGTCAATGCCGTCATGCGCACCGATTTCGACGTCATCCTCAAGGACGACATTGCCGACCTGCGGCACCTTCGTGTGCACACCTTCGTGCGTCGTGAAGCCAAAACCATCCGAGCCGATGACAGCTGAGCAGTGGATGACGCAGCGTTTGCCGACATGGCAGTGCTCGCGGACCGTAGCACTCGAATAAATGACCGTATCGTCTTCGATTTCTGCATACTGACCGATATACGTATGCGGATAAAGCGTAACGCGGTCCCCGATGACAGCATGGTCGTCCACGACGGCAAACGGCATGATGACAACATCTTTGCCAATCTTGACATCCTTGCCGATATGGGCCTGTTCGCTCACGCCCTTCGGGAACTGAAGCTTCGGTGTGAAGAGCTCGAGCAGCTTGGCAAAAGCAGCGCGCGGCTCTTCCACATAAAGTGCTGTCTTCGGGAAATTTTCAATTCCTTCCGGCAGCATGACAGCAGCAGCCTGACACGTCTTGGCTTCCTCAATATGCGGATCCACAGCAAAGGTCAGATCGCCTGCACCGGCCCCCTCGATATTGTCAAGCCCGCGAATGACGATGGATGCATCGCCTTCCACACGGCCGCCAACATATTCTGCAATTTCCTGCAAGGTCTTTTTCATGTCACAATCCCATCCTTACGTCCTTACGTCTTACTGCAGTTTGGCAATAACGTCATCCGTCACGTCAACGCAGCCCATCAGCGCCGTCGGCTGTTCCTTCTCGCTGTCCACTACGACATCGAGTTTCTTCTCTTTCGCGATATCCTGCAGAGCTGCGCTTACTTTCTGCTGCAGCTGCATCTGATACGACTGGTTGAGGCTGGCCATCTTCTGCTGGGCCTGAGCCTGTGCCTTCTGCGCATCTTCCTGACTCATATCCGGATTATCCTGCAGGCTCTTCTGAGCTTCTTCGCGGGCATCATTGATTTTCTGATTTCCTTCATCCACCAGAGCCTTGACCTGCGGAGCCTCCTGCATGACGCGGGAGCCTTCGATATAACCGATCTTGACCTGACCGCAGCCGCTCATGAGCATCGTTGCAGCGAAAGCTGCCGCCAAGAGGCCTACGGATTTTTTACGCAATTTCATGTTATGATTCTCTTCTTTCTATAATAGTATAGATTTGTTAAAGATAGGATAATATTTATGAGTTCTCAGATGAGCTGTCTGAAGTTCCTGAAGTATCTGAGCCGTCCGCATCACTCGCAGACAAGGTACTCATCTCTTCGACCAGTTCATCCGTGACATCTTCCGTGTCGCTGCCGACCACAGGCATAAAGCGTTCCGGCTTCATGCTGTCCGGTACGGCAAGCGGAAGTTTGTAGACAAGGTCCTCCGCCGGATTGGCGAGGATCAAAGTAAAATGATGCAGAATGGCGATTTTGGCTGCTTTGCCCGCGATATCATTGCGGATATGCGTGTCAAGTGCCTGAATTTCTTCTGCCTTTGCCGCCATCTGCTGCTTGATCTGGGCACGCTGCTGGAGTTTCTGCGCTGCGTCCACCTGAGTCTGAACCTGCATGGCCTGCGTATCGCGCTGCTGCACCTCAGACTGCTTTTTTACGGCCGCCGACTTCTGCTGGCTTACCGTCGTCTTTGCCTGTTCCTGCCATTTGGCTACCTTCGGCCCCATGACGGACTGTACATACGCATTGACTTCTTTTTCCCATTCCTTGGCCAGCTCCTGCTGTCTCATGCCGCGTTCCTGCTGCAGGAGTTCGCGCTGGTTTTCCCAGTCTGCCTTCTCGGCATCGAGGTCTGCCTGCTTGGCCCAGGGATGGTGCATGACCTTTTGATTGTCAATCTTGAGATTCAGATTAAAAATCGCATTCTCATAATCTTCATCGACAGCCTTGCGGCGGCTGTCGTACTCGGCCTGATGGGCCTCACGGTAAGCTTTTTCAACATCCTTGGCCTCGCGCTCGAGTTCGGTGCGGCCGCCGATGACAGCCTGCGCATTTTTCTGCCAGACAGAATCATCAAAGGGCTTGCTGTCGACCTGCGGAGCCTGCACCGGCATTTCCGGCAGTTTCTCGGTATCCTTCAGAGAAAGCTCCAGACTCTTGTACTCCTTTTGGAGCGCTACGAGCTTATCATAGTCAGGATGTGCCTCCAGCGCCTTCTGCATGTCAACAAGACCAATGCTCGCGGCTGCCGCCGTATTCTGCGTGTCCTGGTGGCTCGGCATCAGGGCGCGCAGGCCCCAGGCCCCCAAAAAGACGAGGCCGATGGCGATGACGCTGCCAAGGATGATTTCCTTGCGCTTTTTCTGCCAAAGCCCGGATTTGGCAGAGTCCGCGGACTTTGCCGTTTTATTCGGATCTTCCACAAACCCTGCCCTCCTTACAAGTAGTACCGAGCGCAAACGCTCGGTACCCAACATTTCATATGAACCTCAGCGGTTTACTTGCTGAGCTTGTTGATGACATCCTGCGTGATATCCTGGCCGCCGTAAACTACCGAGCTCTTTTCAAGGACAACAGAGAGGCCTTTTGCTTCTGCTACGCTCTTGACGGAATCCTCAATATTCTTCTGGAACGGCTCCATGAGCTCCTGATTCTTCTGTGCAAGGCGCTGCTGCGTCTGCTGATAGTAGTCGTTCTTTTCCTGGTCGCTCATGTTTGCGGATTTCTCCTCAAACTCTTTCTGCGCATCCTGAACTTCTTTCTGCATCTGGGACTGGATGTCCTGGAGCTGTGAGCTCTGCTGCGCAATCTGGCGGTAATCCACAACGCCGACATTCGAGCTTGCAGCGCTGGCAATGCCTGAACCGGACTGCGTGAGTGCAAGGGCTACAACAGAACCGACAAATACAAGTGCAATGAGGATACTGATGATCTTGACCTGCTTCTTCTGTAAAGTTACCATTTTATCTTCTCCTTCTTACGATTCCAAAGAAACACGTTTATTATAGCAGACTTCGCAGGGGTCTACAAGGAGTAGTTGACCTGCAAAGCTATTAGAAATTTCCAATGAGGCGGAGCCAGCCCTGCGTCTTATCGAGGACATACTCCAGACTCAGGAAATCATGAACTTTATATAGGAGACCTGCCTCACCGAGCTGGTCTGCAAAGCGGTACTCATAGCGGAGCTGCCAGCGCGGCGCTAACGTCTGCAGGGCACCGAGGACAAAGCGATTTTTGCGCATATCGTAGCGGACCTGCGGAACTGTCCCCATGCCGAAGCGGTGTCCATAGCCGAGTTCCCAGCCCCAGTCCACTTTCTGCGGCATGAAGTCAAACTGTGCAAAGGCTTCATCGCGCGAAGTCAGCATGCTGCCCGCATGCAGGCGGAAACGCAGGCTGTCCATCTCGCCGTCATATTTGCTCTCACGCCGTCCCATATCGACCCAGCCGAGCAGCCGTGCACGATAGCGGTCCGAATTGGAGCGGCTCATGACTTCCATGCGCTCATGCGGTGTAATCGTCACGGATGTCGTCATGCGCAGCGCACGAAAATCCTGCTGGGCATCAAGCGTCTTGGCAAACATCTGCTCAAATTCATGCTGATGACGCGCCACAAAAGCAACCGGCACGCCCACGAGCATATCAGTCTGCTGCTGCATGAGCTCGCGATGATTGAGCAGGGCAAAATTCGGTATGGTATCGGAGCGCATCGATAAATCCGTCGTACGCACCACAGGCAGCCGCGGATAGACCGTCAAACTGACGTTGGCCTTATCGCCATCTGTTTCAACCTCAAAGTCACCGCGAAATTCCGGCAAATGCACCGCGAGATAATCGTTCAGATGATGCTTGAGCACTCCGTTTGTCCAGTCTGTCGCCGCAACGGGCAGGCCGTAAAGAGCATCCGAAAAGACTGTATTGACGTCGGCAAGGTCCTGGCGAATCAGGGCTTCGACTGCCGGCGGCATCCCCTCGACATTTGTCTTAACTTCAATATTCCGGATCTGGTCCGACCATGGCATCAGCCGGACGGTGACGCTGGTCCCCTGAGCATCGTCCGGTGTGACTTCCACCTGACGTACTGTGTAGCCAACGAGGACCTTGTCAAAAACCTGACGAATGACTTCTGATTTTTGCTGCAGTTCCTCAGCAGAAGCATCTGCGGGCATGCCGAGCAGCAGCTGTTCCGCAATGACGCGCACGCTTGTCTCCATGCGCTGCTTCACAAGAGGCGGCATGCCCGTCTCTGCTGTCACATGGGCATCGACACTTTCCACGCGGCCGCTGGCCTCTGCCGTAAGCGGCAGCAGCAAAAGGAGCAAAATCGCCGCCAGGACTGCATTCCGGCCGCCCCTTCTGCCCAGCCATCGTTTCAGCAAAGAACATCCCTTCTTTGTATATTAGGTTCGGCTCTTTTCCTGATTAGAACGAGCTGCCGACGCTGAAGTGAACGCGGCCGCCGTCATCGCCCCAGCCATAGTCAAAGCGCAGCGGACCGATTGGCGTCGTCAGGGAAATACCGACACCGACGCTGCCGTGCATGTCGTCAGGCGTCAGGCCGCTGTCCCAGGCACCGCCCCAATCCGTGAACAGGGCGCCCTGAACTTTTTTCATGAGCGGGAAACGGTACTCGAGCGTGCCGAGGAACTCGCGGTCGCCGCGGAACTGGTCTTCGCGGTAGCCACGCAGCGAGCCCTGGCCGCCGATGCGGTACTGGTTGAACTCGGAGATATCGCCGTTGCCGATGCCGTAGCGGGCGCGCATAGCCCAGACCTGCGAGCGGCCGGCACGAACATAGCGCTGACCGTCAATCGTGTACTTCTGGAAGTCGAAGTCACCGCCGAAGCCCGCGAACTCACCCGAAAGACTCAGGCGGCTGCCGCTCATCGGGTTGTAGACATTGTCGCGCGTATCCGTGACATGCTCGAGCGTGATGCTGCGCGTCGTACCGAAGTTATCGTTGCGCCAAGCTATATTCTCAGGAGTATCGATACTGCGGTCGCCCATATTGCCGTCATCGACATGTCTGACATACGAATCCTTGCGGTTGCGCAGAGTCAAATAGTTTGTCGTGTACTCGCTGACCGGACGTCCGAACGTCAGCTCGCCGCCGGCGTACTTACGCATGTATGTTTCCTTGAGGTCACCGCTCGTATCGTAATCATCGTATTCATATGTACGGTTGTAGATGCGGAAGGTGCCGACCGTCTCCTTGCTGTCGAGCCATGGACGGCGGTAGGAGAACGTGTAGCCGTGTGCATCCGTGTCATCGCCGCTCGTCTCATACGTCAGGCTGACGGCATCGCCCGTGCCGCGGAAGTTCGTATCGCCGATGGAGACCATGCCGATGACGCCGTCTTCACTCGAGTAGCCGGCGCCGATGCCAAACGAGCCCGTGCGTTTCTCCGTGACATCGAGCTCCATGACCACGGCATTCGGGTCGACACCAGGATTCATCTTGATGTTGACGTCCTCAAAGAAACCGAGGTTGTAAACGCGCTGCATGCTGCGGCGTGCGAGTTTCGAGTTGAACGGTTCGCCCGGCTTCTGGCGCATCTCGCGCAGAATGACGCGCTCCTTCGTCTTCGTATTGCCCTTGACTTTATAGCCCTCAAGGATGCCCTCGTTGACTTTGAGGTTCAGAATGCCGTTCTTATCGATGTTCATATCCGTGATTTTTGCGAGAATATAACCATCGCGGCGGTACTGCTCCTGAATGGCCGTGACATCCTTGCTGAGCTCACGGCTGTTGAGAATTTCGCCTGTCTTGAGCGTCAGGAAGTTCGTGAGCGTATCCGTGCTCTCGACCGTATTGCCGCTGATTTTTACACCCTTGAGAACAGGATTTTCAAGGACATGATACGTAATGATGACACCCTCCGGCACGTTCTGGAAGCTCGGATAAATATCATAGAAATAACCCGTATTATAGATTTTTTCGCGGTCAGCATCGAGCCCTTTGACGGTGAACATGTCCCCGGCTTTCATGGAAATGGCTGCTTTGGCCGTTCCCTCTGTCGCTTTTGACGTACCGTCAAAAATCGTATCGACAATGGTCTGACCCTCATACTGCTTCATGCTGTCCGAGATGGCCGTTTCCTGGGGGCGGTTTTTCGCCCAATTCTGCGTGCGTTCATCCACGGACGAATTGGCAGCCGCATCAGCCTGCGCTGCAGCCGATGTATCCGCCGTCTGTGCGGCAGGAGCTGCAGCCTTCGTCTCCTCCGCTGCGGTTTTGGCTGCATCTGCATGTTCAGCAGCGGTATCAGCGGCAGAAGGCTGTGCTGTCACGGGCTGCGCTTCTGCTGCCCAGGAAGTGCCCGGCACAGCAGCACAGCTGACGGCAATTGCCACAGCATAAGCGAGAGATCTGTATTTCTGTTTCTTCAAAGGTCAAACCTCCTAAGCGATATCTTCATCATTCATAAATCAATTCAACAAGGATATCTTATCAATTCCGCAGGGTTTTGCCCGCGGTTTGCATCAATTTTTGCATCCCGTCATCCGGGACTTTCGGTGTTTTGGCAGCAGGAGCAGCAGACTGCTCTGCCACAGGCTGCTGCGCCGGAGCGGCTGTCTTTTCCGTCTTCACCTGCACAGGGTCCGTCTGCACGGCCGCAGGGACAGATGGTTCTGCCCTGCCGGCCGGCGAAGGTGCGAGAGGCGCATCATGAGAGGCCGCTGCTTCCGGCATGGCCGCAGTCGTTTCCTGCGGCGTCGGCTCCTGCGGAGTCTCCTGCACCGCAGAAGCGGGCGGATACGAGGAAGACAGGGACGGCGTCCGTGCCTGCCAGAACAGCCAGCCGCCGCCCGCAATGAGCACGGCCATAGCTGCCGGCAGCAGGCGCATGGTCCATTTCTTCAGAAAACGGTGTCCCGGCGTTCCTTCGACGCGCGCGAGTTCCGCCTTGGCCAGCATGACTTTAAGCTCGCCCCGCACTCTGTGATTTTCTGCCAAGGAATGCTCGGCCTCGCCAAGCCATGCCCGCGCAGCCCGTATGTGACGGCGCTGTTTTTGATTCCGGTCCTTCATGATACACCTCCTGCCTGTTCAAATTCACAGACTCATCTTTTATATTCCGAGGTCATCATGGTATCCCGGCATGCCGTATAACGCCATAACAGCAGATGATAAGAAAATATCTGCTGTTTCCTTTTGCATGCAGGCCATTTTCACTTACTTTCTTGCTCTTCCTATTTTTACCAATAATGCATGAAGCGTGACAGCATGCCGCGGATGCGGCGGATGCCATTTTTCTGCAGGCGGTAAATGTGGGACGAACTGACATTGAGCGTGTCCGCCATATCAGCTGCATCTTCGCTGCTCCAGTACATGCCCTCGAGCACGGCGCGTTCCTTGTCCGGCAGGCGCGCCATCGCCTGATGCAGCTGTTCTGCGAGCTCATGGCTCTCTGCCTGTTCGGCAACAGAGGCCGTAAGGTCCACAAGATTTTCCTTGAGGCTGCCGGAACAGCCTTCCGCGGCCTCTTCCATGCAGGCAACATCCACCTGTCCCTCGCGGCGCAAAAAATCCATCATGCGCCCGCGGATCCGGTGGACGGCAAACAGGCTGAACGCCACGCCGCGCGTGTGGTCATAGCGTTCTACCGCTTCAATGAGTCCGACTGTGCCTTCCTGGATGATATCCATAATGCAGTCGAAACGTGCAAACGGCGCAGCCTGCTTAAAGACAAGCGGCTGGTACGATTCGATGAGAAGCTGGCGCGCCCGTTCATCACCCTGCTCCTTGCAGGAAGCCCAAAGAAGTTTTTCTTCCTCGGGAGACAAGGTTTTGACCTTGCTGAGTTCCTTCATATAATCATTCAGGCGCACGCATCTCACCTCCTCATTTTCCTATAACCATTATAACCATTAAAAACGAATGCGCGCTTCCAGTCCGACAATGAACTTCTGTGCCTCTTTTTCAAGAGACAGGCCAAAGCGGTCATTCATATCATACTGAACACCGACGCGGTGCGTATCATCGCCGCCAATCTGCTGCGTATACTTGAGCATGACCTTATCGGTGATGTACTTGCCCATCTCGACATGATAGACGTCGATGTCTTTATTGGATTCCTCATCATGCGTATCAAAGGCCGAGCCGCTGCCGCGCGCAATCGTGAAGCGGTCAAGCCAGAGCACATTGCGCATGATATCCTCGACTTCGGACAAAAAGCTCATCTGCAGGCCCACAATCAGGAGGTCGCCTGCATCGAGATTGGCCTCGCCCGCCCTATAGGCACTGCGCAGCGTCAGCATGCGGATGATTTCCGTCTGACTCATCTCCGGCGACGAACGCAGCGTAAACGTCATATTGTCAAGCGGTCCCGTGATGGACAGGAACACCTTGGCCTGCGTCAGCCGCGTATCAGCGATGAACGTAATGCTCGGCAGGAACGAATCAACCTGATTGAAATAGGCCGTACCTTCACGGACATTGAATTCCGTTTTGAGGTAGCTGACCGTGCCGCCGCGTTTTACGGAAACGGAGCCTGACGTCTTCGGATGATGCGTCGTGCCGCCGAAATGGACCTTGCCCACAAGATACATATCGTAAAGATACGAACTGTAGGCATGGACTTTATCGCCGACATTGACATCTACATCGAGAAGGACATCCGGCAGTTCGCCGCTGCTGTCCGGGATGGTCGGCACGGAAATCGTGCAGTCCGCGAGATTGACCTCGCCGGAAATCTTCGGCATTTTTTTGCCAAAGATCTCGGCATTGACAACGTGCAGGCTGCCGCTCAGAGGTCCTTTGAAAAAGTCACTCTGGATATCAAGGCTATCCGCTGTCAGCGAAAAATCGTATGTCGAAGGCGTCACACCGTCGAGTTTCAGCGTGCCCTGACCTGTATAACTGCCTTTGCCCATTTTACCAGAAAAGTCGCTGACTGTCATGGTGTCCCCATTAAAAACAAGCTGAGTGTTCATTTCCGTGACAGGTGTCGCAAGTGGTTTGAACTTAACCGCACCGTCTGTCAGAGAAACCGTGCCTTTGACAAGAGGATGGGCAAGCGTGCCCGTAAACTCCAGCGTGCCCTTCGTCGGCCCCAAAGCCCAGTCAATCTGGTCGGAGACAAACGGCAGGATGGAAAGGTCAGCCTGGTCGAGGTTGACATCGAGCTTGATGCGCTCATAATCATCGAGGTCTTCGTTGCGGTTTGCAAAAAGTGCCTTGATCGGCACGATGCCCTTGGCCGTGGCCTGATAATCCTTGCCTTCAATGGTCTTCTTGACGGCAAACTCCCTGACATCGACGAGACCATTCGTCAATTTGAAATGACCATTCAGGGCATCAAAAGTCGAGCCCTGGAAGCCGCCGTTATTGGCCGCAATCGTGACATCGGCGGCTGGATTGCCCGTTGTGCCGCCAAATTCGGCCTCGATATCCGCCGTGCCGTGTACCGTGCGTTCAAGGCCAGCCGACTTCGTGAACATGCCGAGGGCGAGCTTATGAGCCGAGAATTTTGCGGCAATCGGGCCATCAAGGCCCACACTGCCGCTGGCCGAAAAGCTGCCGTCCGTGCCCTGCATACCGGAAAGCTTGTCAATATAGACAACATTATCCAATAAATGTAAATTAACTTCCACATCATGAACATCATAACCGGAAATTTTGCCGCTGTCGAGAATGCCGTTGAGTGTGACATCCGGATTGTCGTACGTGCCGCCAATCTCGATATCACTGCTGAGCTTACCCGAAACGATATTATTCTTGAGATTGGCAATGGCCGTCAGGGCATTGACATCGCCATCCGTGACACTTACCGTGCCCTTTGCGTCATGCGTATCCGTATTGATGGTAAGTACGGCCTGATAGAGGCCATCCCCCTGATGGAAGCCGAACGGACTGACACTGACCACGCCGTCGCGGTAATTGACGATGCCGTGGACATCGCGGATTTCCTGGTCATTCAGGGTAATGGACGGGGCATCGAGCGTGCCGTCAAACTGCGGATTTGAGAGATTCCCGCCGATTTTACCGGAGAACGTGCCTTTGCCGCTGACCGGATACGGGAATTTGCTGGCAAAGCGTTCCATATTGATTTCATGGACGTTGGCCTGCAGGTCGAGGTTCATGTCGCGGTCAACCGTGCCATTGAGGTCCATATCGACCATAGGCGAGAAGACATGGAAGTCCTGCAGGCGTGTAACGCCGTCTTCCATGAAGTAATCGCCGTCCATGCCGGAAAGCAGGATGCCATTGTAACTGCCGTAATAGAAATGGATGTAGCCCACTGCATTTGGATGGTCGAGCGTGCCTGTGATGCGGATGGTATTATCCACATTACCGGTGATGGGCTGGTCCGGAAAGGCCAGAGCCGCAATGTCCTCCATACGGGCCCCGACTGTATCAATGCGCATATTGATGCGGCGTTCGCCCGTGAGACCGACAGAGCCATCGACATACCACGTCTGTTTGCCATCTTTTACCAGCGAGAATTCTTCTATCGTAACGCCGTCGAGACTGCCGCCCGCGTTGAACTTCAGGCTGTCATACGGCTGCTTGAAGAGCGTGCCGTTCGTCGCCGTGAATTTGAAATTGACCTGCGGGTCCGCCATATCGCCCTGCACCGTACCGGAAAAATCGCCAAGGCCCGTGATATCGGCCTCGGGAATCAGGGTGCTGACGAGCGAAAGGTCAACGTGGCCGCCGTAAAAAGCGAGGTCGAGGTCACTGCCATTTTTGATGCTGCCTTCAATGCCAAGGCTCGTGTGATGAGGCAGATTGAGGCTGGCATAATCAATCGTAATATCCCTGCCCTTCACGAAGAACGAGGCATTGAGACTGTCAATCGGCAGGTTCTGATAAGAGCCCGACTGCAGGGAAGCACTGCCATAGGCCTGCACAGCGGCACTGTCTGTACCCTGACCGCTGAGACCCATATCGACGCTCACACGCCCCGTGATGTCAGCAAGCTGCGGCACAAAAACAGCGGCCTGCTGCACATCAATATCCCTGCCAATGAGATGAGCCGTATACGTCAAATCACTCGGTGAAAAATAAACTTCGCCGCTGGCCGTACCGCCAAAAACACCTACGGAAAGTCCCTCAACAGAGACCTGATTGTCTTCATAGCGGACATGTGCACGGGCATTTTGGAACGGAATATCCATAGCCGTACCCGACGCAATTTTCACGTCACCCTCGACCACCGGCGACTTTACGGGGCCCGTGATATGCGCCGTAACGGCAGCTGCCCCCGCATAAGGAATATCCTTGAGCACTTTGGACGGATCAAAGGAATTCGACGAGGCATTGAGGTCAAGATACGGGGAATCCGTATCGTAACGCACCTTGCCATCGACATGTGCCTGCTGCCCCGCTGCCTCAGCATCGGCAAAAATCAGGGCTTCTGTATCGGTAAAAGAGGCAAAGCCGTGGATATCATCGACTTCCGTATCCTTGACCTTGACGGCGCCATCTTCATACTCGGCCTGGCCGGAAAACGAGAGCACACTGCCCATATACTGGCCGGAAACCTTGGCCGTCTTGACCTTGCCGCCAAGAATTTCAATGCCGCCTGGAATCAGGCCGTCCGGCACAAGCGGCAGAATTTTGCTGAGGTCCGCGCCTGCGACTTCCGCATTGAAAATCTGACGCTCTTTGCGATACGTCCCCGAAAGGGAGACATCCGCGTCAAGGCAGCTGCCCTTGGCGTCGAGCTTCAGCACGGGATAATCCGCAAAATCAAGCGTTCCCGCTACATCGCCGATATAAAGTTCTTTGCCCAAGGCGGCAAGTTTCAAGCCGCCGTCTTCCACTTTAACCGTACCGAAAAAGGAACCCTCGCCCGAGCTTTTCGTCTGGATATCCTGAACATTCCAAGTGCCGTCATCGCGCTGCACGAGATTGGCCTCAACGCCTGACAGCGTGACTTCTTTGACAGCATGCGCGGGATCCTTATATGCAGAAAGCAGGCGGAACTCCACGCGGGCCGTGTCGGCCGTCGCAATGCAATCCGCCTGCTTATCATAAATGGCGAGGTCATGAATCTCGAGGTCATGAAGCGAATTCACCTTGATAGAGCCGACGGAAACGGGCACGCCTAATGTATCGCTGGCAGCGGTGGAAGCAGTTTGTTCTACTTTATCCATGAAAGCGCTGGTCTGTATGTAATACCAGATACCGCCCAGTACCAGCACGAGTATGCCCAAAAGCACACCGATGCCTATCCCGATGGTTTTTCGTTTCATGATGGTCTCCCCAATGATTCACTCCTGAAATTCACGCTATAAAATTCTTATTTTCGTGTTTACACGCTGCTACGCGTGAGCAAAGCTTAATTGGCCATGTCCGAAGCAACCGTCTCGCTTGAGACATTGGCCGCACTCGCGTTATTCGCGGCTGCAGCAGCACTTGCGGCAGCCGTGTCAGCTGCTTTCTGCTGAGCTGCTGCTTTGGCAGCGTCAGCGGCTTCCGCCTTCGTCTCTGACTGCTGAGCCTTCTGCAGCTGCTCCATCTCAAAGATCGCATCATCCTTGAGCTTCGCATCATCGCGGGCCTTCGGCGCCGTCTTGCCGGCTTCCTCAGAAGCCGAATACTTGACGACATCGAGGTCTACCGGAATGCCCATGGCCTTGTCGAGCTGTGCCTTGCTCGTGTTGTAGTTATAGAGAGCCGTGTAATAATTCGTGCGGGCCGTCGTCAGCTTCTCGTTGGCATCCATGACATCGAGGTTCGTGCCGACGCCGGCGCTGTAGCGGACCTGTGCAATTTTGTAGTCCTCTTCGGCCCGTGCGACAGCGACAGAAGTCGTCTGGATGTTCTTTTCAGCAGCCTGCAGGCCAAGGTAATACGTGCGCACATCGAGACGAATCTGGTCATCGGTCTCGGCTGCCTTTTCCTTGGCCTTGGCAAGGGCCATATTGGCCGAGTTGACACTAGCCTGAGTCTGGCCATTATCAAAGACATCCCAAGAAGCATTAACACCAGCCGCCCAGCTATCGCTGCTCGTATGGTCGTGTGTAAATGGCTTTTCACCAGCAATAGCTTTATTCACTACAGCATTGACCGTTGGCTGATAACCTGCCTTGGCCGTTTCAACGTTTGCTTCCGCGGCCTTGACAGCGTAGCGCGCGGCCGCACCGTCAGCGCGGTTATCCAAAGCATAATTGACGCAGTCATCCTGAGTCAGGTCGTACTTCGTGTATTTAAGCTGGTCGCGGATGTCAAGGACCGTATCCGTCGGCAGGCCGATGACATTGTTGAGCGTCGAGACAGCGATATCATAGTTGTTCTGGGCCGTCACGAGCGCCTGCTGGGCATTAGCGAGCTGCACCTGAGAGGCGAGCACATCGGATTTTGCGACCGTGCCGACGCGGTACTGCGCGTTGACATTGTCGAGATGCTCCTGCAGGGTATTGACCGACTCCTGCTCGACATCGATGAGATTGCGGCACTGCAGAATACTATAGTAGTCCGCAGTTGCCTGCAGTCGGATAGCCTGCTTTGTCTCTTCCAATGCTAAGTCAGCTTCGTTAAGACCGTAACGGGCCTGCTTAATCTGACCTTTGATTGAAGCATTATAAAGTGGAATAGCTCCTTGTACTGTGTTGCCCCATGCATAATCATAAGCAGGGCCAACCAAGCCAGCAGAATGTTGGTTATGTACAGTATCCAAAGAATCACCGCCAATACGATTTGCGTTGGATGTCCACGTTACAGTTGGTCCCATCGTACGGCGTGCCTTGGACAGCGACCACTTGGCCGTGTCGACATCTGTCAAAGCCTGACGGATCGTGCGGTTATTTTCCAGTGCCATCTGCACGCTGTCGTGCAGGTCGAGCTGTACGGTATCAGAAGCCAGCGCCGTACCAGAGATGGTAGCCGTCATCAGGCCCATGGCGACAATGGCAGTCAGTTTTTTATAGAAGCGTTTTTTCGTATTCAAGGTCAGTTCCCTCCCAGAGAAATGTAGCATCTCTTCCTTAAATCTTCATTTGAACCAAGATGTTTCGTCAGAACGACTGGCGTATGCCGAGATACGCTGCGCGTTTATCGCTGTCGTTGACATCATTCCACTGGCCCATAAGCCAGGTGCCGGCATTGTTGAGTTCATATTGAGCCTGCAGGCGCAGCGATGGATCGTTGGGGTCCATGGCATCCGCCGAAAAGATGAAGCGTTTGCCCGCGTAAGCGTCGAGACCTACGCCCACATCGCCGTTTATGACCCCGCCGCGCACGCCGTAATGGTCACCGCGGCGTCCAATCTCAAAATTTCCGCGGTTGCCGTCCCCGATATCATCGAGTCCGGCCCGCAGAAAATTTCCTTTTTCAGGCCCAATATCGACATTGAAATCCGTCTGCCAGTCACTTTTGGCCCCACTATAAAGTACGTCTGCCGATGGGTTGACTTTGATATCTTCGAGCTTGCCCATCATATTTCCTGCTTTTTCGGACATTTGACGTGCATTATGAATTGTTTTCTTGATGTCCTCAGCTGTCTGCGGGTCGCCGACGGCGTTGTCCATGTTTTCGGCGATATTCGCGATGCGGTCGCTGGCGTCCTTGATGTTCATGAGCGTCAGGCGCAGATTTTCTGCCGTCTGCGGGTCAGCACCAACGGTCGCAAGATTCGTCATCATGGCCTCGACCTGCTGCATCGTGCGGTTGAGACCGCCCGAGGCCGCATTGAGATTGGCGAGCATCTGCGTAATATTGCCCTGATTATCCCGCATCGTCTGCTCCATCGCCGCGACGAGGCCATCCATATGAGCCGTCATATCACGGATATTTACGGCCATCTGCAGGAAGTTTTTCTGAAAGTCCGGATTGCCCATGACCTGATTCAGTGAATCGAGCAGGGTCTGCACCTGATCCATGACATCACCCGCTTTGGCCATCAGGGTATCGATGCCCTCTTCTTCCTGACCAATCAGGTAGTCGCCATCGCCAAGGTAGATGCCCTGGTCCTTGCCCGGCAGGATATTGACGAATTTATCGCCCATGACACCGGACGAGCCGATGGTCACCTGTGAGCCCTTCGGGATTTTCGTATTTCCCGTGATTTCCATGGCCACCGTGACGCCGCCGCCATCGTTGCGGATGCTCTTGACCTTGCCCACGGGCACGCCCGAGAGGCGTACGACAGATTCCGGCTCCACGCCGATGACCTGCTTGAAGCCAGCATATAATGTATAGCCTTTATGTCCGGACAGGGAAACACCTGAGAGCAGGGCGGCCACGGCCGCGAAAAGAATCACGCCGATGACGGTAAATGCCCCGACTTTTGCCTCTGTCGTCATGTCTCGTCCTCCTTCACTGTACGCAGGGTGCGGAAAAATGCCTGCACACGCGCATCTTTGATTTTCTTGAAACGCTCCACCGTGTCGACTGCGATGAGTTCGCCATTATAAATCATGGCAATGCGGTCGGAAATGCGGCAGGCACTGGCCATATCGTGCGTGACGACAATGCTCGTCACGGAAAGGGCCTTTTGTGTATTTACGATGAGTTCGTCAATTTTCTCGGTCATCAAAGGGTCAAGGCCGGAGCTCGGCTCATCGTAGCAGATGATGGAAGGCTCTACAGCGATGGCCCTTGCAAGGCTCACGCGTTTTTTCATGCCGCCCGACAGTTCATTCGGCATCATGTTTTCGACGCCGTCGAGTCCGACGAGATGAAGTTTTTCCTTGACGATGACGCGGATATCGTCATCACTGAGTTTTGTATGTTCGCGCAGGCCGAAGGCGACATTCTCGCCCACGGTCATGGAATCAAAAAGCGCGGAATACTGGAAAACCATGCCCATCTTGAGTCGGGCCTTGTTGAGCTGTGCCTCATTCATCGGCACGATGTCCTGCCCGTCGATGAGAATCTGGCCGCTCGTCGGCTTGATGAGGCCCATGAGCAGGCGCAGGAACGTGCTCTTGCCCGAGCCCGAGCCGCCGATGATAGCCAATGTCTCGCCATCGTATATTTTTAAATTGATATGCTTCAGTGCTTCTTTTTCTTCAAAGCGCATGCATACATCGACAAATTCAATCATATTGCTTTCCTAATCAAAAGAGCAAGAATGTCAGCAGAGCATTCAGGCAGAAAATGACAATGATAGACGCGACTACGGTCTTTGTCGTAGCCCGGCCGACGCCTTCCGCGCCATCCGGGCAGTGCAGGCCGTAATAGCAGCCGAGCACGGCAATGACATTGCCGAAGAACACAGCCTTGATGACACCGCCCATCAAATCGAAGAGGTCGCAGAAGACATGGATGGAATTCATATAACTGTATGTCGTCAGACCCTTGTAAAAGACGGCAATGACCCAGCCGCCGAAAACGCCGATGACATCGCCAAAGACCGTCAGGATGGGAACGACCATCATGCAGGCCAGCATGCGCGGCACCAAGAGATAATCAATGGGGCTCACGGCCATGACGCGCAGAGCGTCAATCTGCTCCGTGACTTTCATCGTCGCAATTTCCGCCGTGATGGCCGAGCCTACGCGGCCGGCACAGACGACGGCGACGAGCACGGGGCCGAGCTCGCGGCCCACGGCAATCGTGACAATGCCGCCCAAAGTGCCCTGCGCGCCAAAGCGAATCAGGACATCCGCTGTCTGCAGCGTGATAACCACGCCCGTAAAGAGCAGAGTCAGGCTGACAATCATCAGGGAATCCACGCCAAGATGCGACATCTGCGTCAGGATATGATGAAAGCGCGGTTTGTGGCGCAGCGAACGCAGAGTCTCGCCATAGAGCATGACGATGGTGCCAAGTTCCTCCAGCCTGTGCAGGACAAAGGCGCCGATGGCACTGAGTATCCGCAGCAGCATCTTATTCCCCCTCTCTTTTGCATAAATCCTCATAATTACGATTTTAGCAAGCAATTGAAAAATAGTAAAGATAAGTTTACTATTTTGAACATAATTTTCTCTGTCTTTCTCAAAAAAAGTCCTTTATAATAGAAGAAAACTTTGTTCAGGAGGAGTCTATGCCCAAAAAAGTATACGCCGTACGCGTCGGCCGCAGCTGCGGCCTCTTCATGAGCTGGGAGGAATGCAAAAAACAGGTTGCAGGCTTTCCCGCTGCCCGCTATAAAAGTTTCACAAATGCACAGGAGGCCCTGAGCTGGCTGGCCGGTTCCGACACACCGCAGGCAAAAAAAGCACCGTCAGGCTCAGCCGCTCCCTTCCCTCATGCAGCAAAACCTCATAAATCATATGCCCGTACTGCCAGTCCCACTCCGTCAAAGCCGCTGCGCCCCGACGCCGAGCAGGATTTTGTCATTTACACGGATGGCTCCTGCCTGCGCAATCCCGATGGCCCCGGCGGCTGGGCCGCGGTCATCCGCGACGTCGCGACGAACGAAGTCACAAAACTGCATGAAGGCAGTCCCTCGACGACAAACAACCGCATGGAGCTCTCGGCAGCCATCGCGGCCCTCGCTTTTCCGAAGATGCCTGCTAAAATTGCCCTTTATACGGACAGCCAGTACCTCAAGAACGGCATTACAAAGTGGATGACAAATTGGAAACGGCGCGGCTGGAAAAAAGCCGATGGCCAGCCCGTCCTGAATCAAGACCTCTGGCAAAAGCTTGACACACTCTACAGCCGACACGATGTGACATTTCACTGGGTCAAGGGCCATGTCGGCGTTGAACTCAATGAAGAATGCGATCGCCTTGCCAAACAGGAAGCAATGAAATACCGCGCATAAAAAAAGACTGCCTCACGGCAGTCTCTTTTTATTTCATAATATAATCTTATTCCGGCTTTTTGATGACTTCTACGCCGCCCATGTACGGAATCAGGACTTTCGGCACGCGGACGGAGCCGTCAGCCTGCTGATAGTTCTCGAGGATGGCTGCGACCGTGCGGCCGACAGCGAGGCCCGAGCCATTGAGCGTGTGGACAAACTCCGGCTTGCTCTTGGCATCGCGGCGGAACTTGATGTTGGCGCGGCGGGCCTGATAATCCGTGCAGTTCGAGCACGAAGAAATCTCGCGGTATTTGTTCTGTGCAGGGAACCAGACCTCAAGGTCATACGTCGTGGCCGACGTGAAGCTCATATCGCCCGTGCAGAGTTTGACGATGTGGTACGGGAGCTCCAGAAGCTTCAGGACATCTTCTGCGGCGTTGACCATCGTATCGAGTTCATGCCAGCTCGTCTCCGGCTTGACGAATTTGATCATCTCAACCTTGTTGAACTGATGCTGGCGAATGAGGCCGCGCGTATCGCGTCCAGCACTGCCGGCTTCGGCGCGGAAGCAGGCCGTGTAGCAGCTGTAGTACTCCGGCAGCTTGCTGCCATCGAGGATTTCATCGCGATGGTAGTTCGTCATCGGGACTTCGGCCGTCGGTACGAGATAGTAGTCAAGGCCTTCGAGCTTGAACATATCCTCAGCGAACTTCGGCAGCTGACCCGTGCCGATCATGCTGTCCTTGTTGGCAATGTACGGAGCCAGCACTTCCGTATAACCGTGTTTGTTCGCGTGCAGGTCCATCATGAAATTGATGCAGGCGCGCTCGAGGCGGGCACCCATGCCCTTGTAGAACGTGAAGCGTGCACCCGTGACTTTGGCGGCGCGGTCAGCATCGAGAATATCAAGGTCGGAACCGATATCCCAATGCGCCTTCGGCTCGAAATCGAATTTCGTCGGCTCGCCCCATTTGCGGACTTCCGGATTTTCTGTGTCGTCCTTGCCGATAGGTACGTCTTCGCGCGGCATATTCGGGATATGGAGCATGATGTCGCGCAGCTGCGCTTCGACATCTTTGAGCTCTTTGTCGAGTTCCGAGATTTTTGCACCGACCGTGCGCATCTCAAGAATCTTTGCCTCAGCGTCTTCCTTGTTCTTCTTCATGACGCTGATTTCCTTCGAGACCGTGTTGCGCTGGCTCTTGAGAGCCTCAGACTCCTGCAGCAGCTCGCGGCGTTTTTTGTCAAGGCCTTCAAAGTCATCGAGGTTCAGCGGATTACAGCGGTTCTTGAGCATCTGACGGACTTCGTCGAGATGTTCGCGCACAAATTTGATATCCAACAATGTTCTCACACTCCATTATGATTCCAGCACCGCAGGGCGCGGCACAAGTTTATGCATGATTTCTTCTAAAATATCATTATATCAGCTTTCTAAAAACGCGGCAAATCTTTCCAAAGAAAAAGAGGGTGTGAAAAAATGCGAAAGCATTTTTCCCACACCCTCTTTTGTTGT
>NZ_JBJEXT010000068.1:0-22819 GCF_051886055.1 Mitsuokella apri
TACGGCCTCAAGAAAGCCCGCAAGGCTTCCCAGTTCTCGAAGCGTTAATCGCCCGCTTTACACGAACACATCAATCCCATCGGCCATTGGCCGGTGGGATTTTTTGTATGCGGGAATCATCTGTAGGGCAGATACAATCTATCTATCAAATGGGATTTCTTATCCATGACCCTGCAGGATCATTGTGTTGCAGCTGCGATATATGACGAAAATAAACACTTGAATGAGAGAACAGAACAATGTATATTAGAATAGACAGAGAATCGAGATGAGGAGTGGCGTGTCTTTTTATGCTGACTTAGACGTTCAGCTAGAGACAGGCCGGATTTTCATGAAGAGGAGCATGTGTGGAAACGTTAATCGATTTGATGAAGCCGCCGGTTTTTGGGCAGCTTCATCGTTT
The DNA here is from genome assembly GCF_051886055.1 of Mitsuokella apri. Classification (NCBI taxonomy): domain Bacteria; kingdom Bacillati; phylum Bacillota; class Negativicutes; order Selenomonadales; family Selenomonadaceae; genus Mitsuokella; species Mitsuokella apri. Next base: position 404 of record NZ_JBJEXT010000068.1, read on the forward strand.
GTTGAAGGATAAGACAACCCGGAAGAATATCATCTGGGCGACGGATACCTATGAGTCCTATGGTACTGGATTCAAAGATACGGAGCAGATCAGGACGGCGGCTTTGATCCGTCATGCGGATCTCATCCAGCCACGTATTGAAAAAACGTTGGAGGCTCAGGCTGCACGCACGCGGAAAAAGGCAGAGGTGTTTACCCCGGCTTGGCTCTGCAATGTGATGAACAATCACCTCGACCGCGAATGGTTCGGTCGAGAGAATGTATTCAACACCGAAAATGCAGACCATACCTGGACCGTCACCGAGGGGAAGATTGTCTTCCCGCCGCAGAAACGGCGCAAGGTGCCGCTCTGGCAGCGCTACGTCGACTCCCGGCGGCTCGAGATCACCTGCGGTGAAGCCCCTTATCTCGTATCGCGCTACGATGCATCGACGGGCGAGCTCATCCTGCCGCTCAAGAGGCGCATCGGCCAGCTCGACCGCAAGCTCCGCATCGTAAACGAGAATACGGAAACATATGCCGACTGGGCCAAGTGGGCTCTTCGCGCCTATGAATCCTGCTACGGTTATGAATACCAGGGCGACAGCCTGCTCATTGCGCGCGTGAATCTGCTGCTGACTTTCCTGGACTATTATCGTGAGCGATGGGGGGAAGAGCCGGATGCGAAGCTTCTCGCAGTCATCGCTGAGCGAATTGCCTGGAACCTCTGGCAGATGGACGGACTCAAGGACACCGTGCCGCTCGGGAAACCCTATGCGCCTGTCGAGGAGATCTCCCTCTTTGACATCCCTGAACATGAGGGACAAGCCTCCATGCCTGTTGCTCTCCCTTGCCGCATCAAGAACTGGCGGCGGCAGAAATACACCTGCTTCCGGGCGCTCAAAACATAACGACTCAAGATTTGCAACGTTATCGCAAAAAATCATCACCCGTTTCGGCTCATCGAGGTACGGGTATTGTGTATTATATGGACTGACGGAGAGGAGCATGACGATGGGCAAGAAAATGTTTGACTATGTGATTGGGAATCCACCGTATCAGGAAGATAAAGCTGATGTAGGACGTCAAGCAAAACCTATTTATAATTTATTCTTTGATTCAATAAAACGTATGGATCCTGCATGCATTTGCCTAATAACCCCATCTCGTTGGTTTGCCGGAGGTATAGGGTTAGATTCATTTCGAAAAGAAATGTTGAATGAACATCATATTAAGACTATAGTAAATTATCCGAATGCGAAAATGGTATTTCCAAACACGAGTATTAGTGGTGGTGTGAATTATTTTGTATGGGATAAAGATTATGATGGGGATTGTAATTTTATAAGCCGATTGCAGGGAAAGGAAAATTCGATGACAAGGAGTCTCTCTGAATTTCCAGTTCTTGTCAGATATAATGATGCGGTAAAGATTATTCGAAAAGTACAAAAAGAAAATGAAGAAACAATGGATTCTATCATTAGTGCTATTAGCCCTTATGGACTAGCAACAAAAGTTCGTGGCGTAGCAAAAAGAGATGTGTCACATACAATTAAATTATATTCTAGTAAAGGGGCTAGTTATATATCAAAAGATATTATCGGTAAAGGTCTAGACACAATTGATACGTATCGTTCAATGATTAGCCAAACTAGTGCAGAACATGCAGGCGAACCATCATCGGATGGAAAGTTTAGGGTTTTGACAAAATCAATGCAAGTGATGAACCCAGGAGAAGTGTGTACTCATTCGTATATTTTTGCAGGTCCTTTTAAGACAGCTACTGAGTCAAAGAATGCAATTCAATATTTACGAACTAAATTTGTTCGATTTTTATTGTTACAAGCACTAACTTCAATACATATTAGTAGGTCGACATTTGTTTTTGTACCAATTCAGAACTTTGAAGAATCATGGGATGATAAACGTCTGATTGAAAAGTATGGTTTAACTTCTAGCGAAGAAAATTATATTGATTCATGTATTAAGGAGATGGCATGATGGCGGCAATCCAGATCAAGACCACGACTAAGGTCACGCCGCAGTGCTATGCTTATACGCTGCCGGGCGTGCCGGCGAATGAGGGCTGGACGAAGATCGGCTTTACGGAGCGCGAGGTGATGACGCGCATCAAGGAGCAGACGCATACGGCTGGCCTCATGCCGAAGCTCTGGTGGCATCTGCGCGCGGCTTATATGACGGAGCCCTATGGGAACTTCACGGATAAGGATTTCCATGCTTATCTGAAGAAGCTCGGCATCGCGCGGCGCGAGGGTACGGAGTGGTTTGAGATTTCCCCGGACGCGGCGAAGGGGGACTATATCGACTTCGCGCAGAATCACGGCGTGGCGGCCGAGGACGAAACGGCGGCCGTCATCCCGTACCGTCTGCGCGAGGAGCAGGAGGCAGCAGTCACGCAGGCGCTCGCGTATTTCCGTATGCATGAGCACGGTGAGTTCCTCTGGAACTGCAAGCCGCGTTTCGGTAAGACGCTTTCTGCCTATGACCTCTCGCGGAGACTTTCTGCAAAGAATGTCCTCATCGTGACGAATCGCCCCGCCATCGCGAATTCGTGGTATCAGGACTATGAGACGTTCTTCGGTCCACAGAGCGGGTATCTTTTCGTAAGCAATGTGGACGGCATCCGGGATCGGCGCTATGTGGTGAGCCGGGAGGATTTCCTGGAGCGGGCTGCGGAGGACGAGGAAGATGTCACAGGCTGCATTGAGTTCGTGAGCCTGCAGGATCTCAAGGGTTCGCTTTATTTTGGCGGGCAGTATGACAAGCTCGCAGAGGTGAGTGCCGAGCATGGGCTGGTCTGGGATCTGCTCATCATCGATGAAGCGCATGAGGGTGTTGATACCTACAAGACGGATACGGCCTTCCAGCATATCGATCGGCGCTATACGCTGCATCTTTCTGGTACGCCGTTCAAGGCACTTGCGAACGATAAGTTCCCGGAGAAGGCCATCTATAACTGGACGTACGCGGATGAGCAGCGGAAGAAGCGCGACTGGGACGACACGAGCGAGCAGGAGAATCCCTATGCGAAGCTGCCAAAGCTATCGCTCTTCACCTATCAGATGTCAGAGTTGGTGCGCGAGAAAGCGGAGCAGGGCATCACGCTCGCCGACCAGGAGCAGGAAGAGTACGCGTTCGACCTGAATGAATTCTTCGCCGTAAATGATTCGGGGAAGTTCCTGCATGATGCAGATGTGGATAAATTCCTCGATGCACTCACGCATCAGGAGAAGTTCCCCTTCTCTACGCCGGAGCTGCGTGCAGAGCTCAAGCATACATTCTGGCTCTTGAACCGTGTCGCGAGTGCGAAGGCTCTTGCAAAAAAACTCCGGTTGCATCCAGTGTTCAAGGATTATGAGATCATCCTCGCGGCGGGAGATGGACGGCTCGATGACGAGCAGGAGACGGAGAAGTCCTTTGACCGCGTGACGCAGGCCATCCGGCAGTACGATAAGACCATCACGCTCTCAGTCGGTCAGCTGACGACAGGCGTGACAATCCCGGAGTGGACGGCCGTGCTCATGCTGTCGAACATGGCTTCCCCTGCGCTCTATATGCAAGCGGCATTCCGCGCGCAGAATCCTTGCCTTTTTGTCGACGCACAGGGGAACTCTTACCGAAAACAGAACGCTTATGTTTTCGATTTCGATCCTGCGCGGACACTGACGATCTTCGAGCAGTTCGCGAACGATCTCATCCCGGAGACGTCCGGCGATAAGGGCGATTTTGACCAGAGGAAAAACCATGTGCGTGAGCTGTTGAACTTCTTCCCGGTTTATGGCGAGGATGACGCGGGTGCGATGATTGAGCTCGACGCAGAGTCGGTGCTCACGATCCCGCGCCATATCCATGCGAAGGAGGTCGTAGAGCGCGGCTTCATGTCGAATTTCCTTTTTGCCAATATTTCCGGCATTTTCGGTGCGCCGCGCGAGATCATCGACGTCATTAACGGTCTACAGGCCATCGAACAGCCGAAGACACTGCGCAAGGTGGATATTGATGAAGATACGGCAGATAATCTGCATCTCAACGATGAGGGTGAGGTGGATATACCGGATGAGCAGGTCATCGGCACTGCTGCAGAAGTTTTCGGGAAGAAAGTCTACGCAGATGTTGACGACCGGCTGACAGAGGCGGTTACGGCTGTACAAGAAGAGCATGAGAAACATCCCAATCCTCAGAAGGAGGAGCTGGAACAGCTCAAGAAGCAGCTCAGTCAGCCAATTGCGGATACGCTCATGGATACTGCGCGTACGCAGTATGGCGCTGACCTCAAGAAATCCACGCAGAAGCGGCTCGAGAAGAAAATCCAGGAGACGACCGATAAGGTGGTGAGCAGTGCGTACGGAGATCATGCCATCCGTGATAACCTGCTCGTGCGGGAGCGCAAAGAGAAAATCGAGGCAGCACAACAGGCAGGTGCCTCGATGCAGGAAATCTCTGATCTTGATGCGGCATATGAGAAAAAGCGCGAGGAGAGCTATCAGCAGATGATGACGAGCATCCAGCAGAAGCTCAGCAGTGAGGAGACCGTCAAACAGGCGGCAGAGACCATCGTCGAGACGGTCGAGAAGGAGAAACTGGAGAAGGAAAAGGACACCATCGAGGGAAATGTCCGCGATCATTTGCGCGGCTTTTCGCGCACGATACCCGCATTCCTTATGGCGTATGGCGATGAAAATACGACGCTTGAAAACTTCGATGAACTCGTCCCGGCAGATGTATTCTGGGAAGTAACGGTGAGCCCGCAGAGCGGCAAGGGCGTCACGCTCGATATGTTCCGCCTGCTGCGCGATGGTGGCGACTACTATGAGAAGGACGAGCATGGCAAAGAGGTTCGCGATGAGGCCCATAAAAAGCATTTTAACGGCCATCTCTTTGATCCCGTGGTCTTTGATGACGCAGTTGCAGAGTTCATGCGGAAACGCAAGGAGCTCGCGAATTATTTCTCCCCAGACACAAAAGGCGATATCTTTGACTATATCCCACCGCAGAAGACGAACCAGATTTTTACGCCGAAGCGCGTGGTACAGGATATGGTGAATCGGCTTGAAAAGGAAAATCCTGGCTGCTTTGATAATCCGGATGCGACGTTTGCCGACCTCTACATGAAGTCCGGCATGTACATCACGGAGATTGTTACTCGGCTCTATCAGAGCAAGCGGATGAAGGCACTATTCCCCGATGATGCAGCGAGGCTGAATCATATTTTTGCTAAGCAGGTCTACGGTTGTGCGCCAACAGAGATTATCTATCGCATCTGCCTGCGCTATATTCTCGGTTTCAGCGAGGATATCTGCATCGAGAATCATAATATCCGTCTATTTGATACTCTGCCATATGCAGAGAAGGGAACACTGAAACAGGAGTTGGCAAAACTCTATCATCTGCAGCAGGATAAATGACATTGTCTGATAGAGGATGAGACAAAGGAGTCGAGTAAGATGTGTAACTTGAGCGAAGGCGTCTATAACAATGGATTTTATGATAGAGCGAAAGAAGATTTGAAAAACCTCATCCAGAGCACGGGCTGGTCCTTGTCTAAGTCAATGGAGATGCTGCGCATCCCACCTGAGGAAAAAGAGCATTACGAGAAAGTGCTGAAGAAGCAGTATTAACAACAGGATACCATCAGCCAATGGCTGGTGGTATTTTTTGCGTCGTTGTCAATTCCCGCGAATCCTAGTAAAATGGAAGTAGAAAGGCAGGTGGGAGCATGAGTTCAGCAGAAGAAGCGCTGTACGGCAATCGCAATGCCGCTTATGACCAGGCGGCGAAGAAGGTGCTGTCCCAGAAGAAGATCCTGGCATTCATCTTGAAGCGCATGGTCGAGGAGTTCAAGGACGAATCAGTACAGGACATCATGACGAAGTACATCGAAGGAACGCCGCTTATCAGTCAGGTGCCGGTGCATCCGGATGAGACGAATCAGGAATATGAGCGCATTCAGGGCAATAATACCGAAGATGGTAGCATCTCGGAGGGAATGGTGCGGTACGACATCCTGTTCCAGGCACTCGTGCCGAAGACGAAAGAGCCCATCATGCTCATCATCAACATCGAGGCGCAGGATAGGGCGAATCCTGGCTATTCCATACTGAAGAGGGCAACGTACTACGCGAGCCGCATGGTATCCTCTCAGCGTGGACGCGACTTCTATGGCAACGACTATGATAAGATCAAGAAAGTCTACACGATCTGGATCTGCATGAACGCGCCGAAGGACATGGGAAACTCCATCAACCGCTATCGGATGACGGAAGAGCGCCTGCATGGGAAATATCGCGCAGAAGAGTGGCAGTACAATCTCTTGAACGTCGTCATGCTGTACCTCGGCAATCGCAAGACACAGGATAGCCTGATCGAGATGCTGCGCATCATCTTCAAGGAGAAAGCACCGGCACTGGTCAAGAAGCAACAGTTGGAAGAAGAATACGGCATCCGTCTGACAGAGGATGAAACGAAGGAGTTGAGTAAGATGTGCAACTTGAGCGAAGGCGTCTATAATGACGGATTTAATAACGGATTTGATAACGGAGTCAATGTCGGTACCTTTAATCGAGCGAAAGAGGATTTGCAAAACCTCATTGAGAGTACGGGCTGGCCTTTAGAGAAGGCGATGCAGGTACTGCGCATCCCTCTCGAGGAGAAAGAACATTACGAGAAGGCGCTGAAGAAGGAGCATTAACAACGGCTATACACGAACACATCAATCCCATCGGTCATTGGCCGGTGGGATTTTTTGGTGTGTTGTCAATCCCTGCGAATCCTAGTAGAATAGAAGTATGTGAAAAGAGATGCGCAACTTGAACGAGGAAAGGATGAGATAACATGGCATTCATGGAGTTAGCCAAGGAAAGATATTCGGTGCGGAAATTCAGCGATAAGCCGATCGAGAAGGAGAAGCTGGACGCGATCCTGGAGGCTGGGCGCATTGCGCCTACGGGGCACAATTATCAGCCATACCGCGTGTATGTGCTGCAGAGTCCGGAGGCCTTGGAGAAGATCCGCGGGCTCACGCGCTGCGCTTTCAATGCGCCGGTGGTGCTGATGGTGACGGTGCGCAAGGACGAGGAGTGGGTGAACCCATTCGAGCACAGCATCCGGGCTGGCGAGCAGGATGCCAGCATCGTGGCGACCCACATGATGTTTGAGGCCTGGGATCTCGGTATCGGGTCCTGCTGGGTGAATTTCTTCCCGGTGTCCAAGACCGCGGATGCCTTTGGCCTGGAACGGAACGAAGTGCCGCTGCTGCTGCTGCCCATCGGCTATGCCGCAGACGGTGTCCAGCCTGCTCCCGCTCACACGCAGCGCAGGAGCAACGAGGAGCTCGTGAAAGTCTTGTAAGATGTCCATGGGCTGGGGTAAGAAAGATTGTAAAGGAAGAATATATCGAGCATGACGGCTTTTATAGAAGATTGGAAGAACAAACAGGAAATCACGGTGGAGGAGCTGGCGAAGCTCGGGCCGGATGAGGCCTGCCTCGTGGACATCCGCGATGAGGTGGCGTTTGAGCGCGGCTCGCTGCCGGGTGCGCAGAACCTCAATCCGCTGGAACTGCAGCAGGGCGGCTATGACCTGCCGGAGGGAAAGCTCATCGTCTGCATCTGCATGTGGGGCAAGATCAGCCTCGGTCTCGCGCAGAATCTCCGCGAGCAGGGGTATGCGGCTGTCTCGCTGCAAGGGGGGTACTCTCTCTGGCTGCAGCGCAAGCTGGAGCGCGAGACGGCTGAAGCGGAGGAGGATGAAGAGCGGCTCAAGCGCATTGAAGGCTCTCTGCGAAAGAAGTACAAGCACAAGATCTCCACGAAATTCGTCGAGGCCATCTGCCGCTTCGACCTCGTGCGCCCTGGCGACAAGATTGCCGTCTGCATCTCGGGCGGCAAGGACTCGATGCTCATGGCGAAGCTCTTCCAGGAGCTCAAGCGCCACAATAAGTTCCCGTTTGAGCTCGTCTTCCTCTGCATGGACCCTGGCTACAATGAGATGAACCGGCGCATCATCGAGGAGAATGCGAAGCTCCTCCATGTGCCGCTGACATTCTTCTCGACGGATATCTTCGAGTCGGTCTTCCACGTGGAGGAGTCGCCGTGCTACCTCTGTGCCAAGATGCGCCGCGGCTATCTCTACCGCAAGGCGCGCGAGCTCGGCTGCAACAAGATCGCGCTCGGCCATCACTTTGACGATGTGATCGAGACGAACCTCATGAGCATGCTCTACTCGGGGGCCATCCGCACGATGATGCCGAAGGTCAAGAGCACGAGCTGTCCGGGCATGGAGCTCATCCGGCCGCTCTACTACATCCACGAGGCGGATATCAAGCGCTGGCGCGATGACAACGGCCTCTACTTCATCCAGTGCGCCTGCAAGTTCACGGAGACGTGCTCGACCTGCCATACGGATGGCACGACAGACTCCAAGCGCCTCGAGGTCAAGAAGCTCATCGCGAAGCTCTCCGAGACGAACAGCCAGGTCCCCGGCAATATCTTCCATGCCCTCGAGAACGTCAATCTCGACACGGTCCTGAAGTACAAGCAGGGAGGCGAGGAACACAGCTTTTTAGAACAATACGATTGAGCAAGAGGATTGATGCGCATGCCGGTTGGGCAGAGATAGAGAGAAAATCGCACCAATCAATGGGAGAAAGTGCCATGAAAATTTTACATATCGGGAAAAAGGGAAATATGGAGCGGTTTTCAGCAAAGGACAGCATCCTGCGGCAGGCCGACTGGGTCGACATGCCGATGGGGTTGCCTGTGGCAGAATACCTGGAGCAGGCTGGCGATGCGGAGTTCATCATCACGGATGCGATCGCGAAGATACCGGGAGAGCTCATCCGCAAGATGCCGCGCCTGAAGTCCATCCATTCAGAGGGTGTGGCGTTCAACACCATCGATCTCGATGCTGCATCGTCGTGCCATGTCCTGGTCTGCCACTCCAAGGGGATGAACGCCATGGCAGTGGCGGAGCAGACGCTGCTGCTCATGATGAGTATGCTGCGCAATATCATACAGAACGACCGCGCTGTCCGCAATGGGTTGCAGATCTCGGTCAAGGAAGCCTATATGCAGGCGGCGAACCTTAAGGAACTGGCCGATTGCCGCATCGGGCTCATCGGCTATGGGGACATCGCCCACTGTGTCGCGAGACTCCTGCGGGCCTATGGGGTCAAGGATATCTTCTACTACAAGCGCCATCTGCTTTCCCATGAGGAAGAAGAGCGGGACGGTGTCCGGTTCATGCCGCTGGATGAACTCCTCTCTAAAAGCGATATCGTCAGCCTGCACCTGCCGGTGACCCCTGAGACTGAGGGCATGGTAGATCACGCGTTCTTTGAGAAGATGCGTCCAGGGAGTTATCTCGTCAATACGTCCCGGGGAGAGCTTGTCGACGATGAGGCGCTCATCGATGCCTTGCGGGCGGGGCATCTCGCCATGGCCGCGTTCGATACGATTGACCATGAGCCCGTGCGGCAAGATCACCCGTTGCTCCATCTGTATGGAGACATGGAGGACCGGGTGATCTTCAGCCCCCATATCGGCGGCATCACTGCCTCGAGTTTCCGGCGCAGTTACCAGATGATCGGGGAGGATATCCAGACAGTCGCCGAGGGGCGCATCCCCATGCGTGCCGTCAATCCTCCGAGAGATGGCCAGATGCGGCCTGAAGGCTGCGGCAAGGGGACTGGGCAGACGGCGACCAAATCGGAAGGATCTGGAGTGGAAGAATCCGAAGTGGACCGCGCCCTGAAGATGATGATGGATGCCGCCCCGATTGGCTGCTACATCTTGCGCCCCAATCACACGCTGCTGTACTGGAACCGTGAGGCGGAGCGCCTTCTCGGCTTTTCGGCGTCGGAGATGGAGGGCAAGCGGTGCGTGGAGATGCCGATCGGGTGTTCGTTCACGAACGGCGATAAGATCCCGAATCACTACTGCCCAGCAATCGTCGCCTATACGACGGGGCAGCCCAAGTCGATGCAGATGTTCATGCGGCACAAGGACGGCAGTGATGTCCTGATCCGCAATACGCTGGTGCCGCTGAAGGATCCGGATGGGAAGGTCCGGGAACTCGTCTCGTTCTTTATCCCGCTGACCGATAAGAGCTATGACCAGGATTTGATCCAGTCCATCTACGAGATGGCGACGCGCGACCCGCTGACGTGCCTTCCGGGGCGGAAGTTCATGGAGGTCTGTCTCGATGAAGCCTTGGAGATATTCCGGCGGACAGGGCAGCCGTTTGCCGTGCTGTTTGCCGATGTCAATAACTTCCACGATATCAACAACACCTATGGCCATGCTGCAGGCGATGCCCTCCTCCGCAGCCTGGGCCTTGCGCTGCGGAAGTACGGCAGGAAGGCTGACAAATTCTGCCGCTGGGGCGGCGATGAATTCGTGGGCCTGCTGCACTTGAAGGGGCCAGAGGAAATCGAGGGGGCTGCGAGACGCTTCATGATGCTGGCGAACAACTGTGAGACCATGGTGGATGGACAGCGGGTATTCTGCCGCTCGTCTATCGGCATCACCGTGGTACGGGAAGGCGACACGGTCCAGTCGCTCGTATCCCGCGCGGACCGCCGCATGTATCAGGCCAAGAAGCGGCCGAAAGACCAGCTGGTCACGGACTGACGGATTGTCTGGATAATCTGGAAGGCCGGAGGGAGCGGGCTGGATAGTGATGTCCAGATCGTGAAAGAAAATCCCTGAGGCAGCAGCGAGATATGGCGAATGGCGAATAAGGCATAAAAAAACCGGCAGGTGCTGTTCCTGCCGGTTTTTTTCATGCCTTATTTCTTGAGCGCGGCCTTGAGCGTCTCCGTCATGGCCTTCTGCACGATGCGAAGGACATCCTCGACGACCGAGTTGTACATGTCGCCGCCATCGACGACACCGCGGCCGTTCTCCGTGAGGAAGAACTTCTTCGGGGGCTCATTCTCTTTATAAGCCTCGTTGAGCTTGTCCTGGACGAGTTTCTCGATTTCCTGTTCCGTCATCCTAGTCACCTCTTTCCATAATAACCTGTATTTATTATTATACGACATCCTGATGGTTTTTTCCTTGTTTTTTTGAAATAAACTTGCAGGAATCTGGCCATTTAGCAAATTTACTTGATTTCTAATTCCTTGCTAAAGTCAACTTAAATCCTCTTCCGTATAGTAGAAGCATCCAGAAAGAACGATTCAGCTGACAGAAAGGCGTTGACAGAAAGGCGTTGATGGATATGAGATGGACACAGCGTAAGATTGTTGCTGGCGTCGTGGCCGGTCTTGTGCTGACGGTGGGAGGCTTTGGCATCCTCTCGGCACAGTCGAAGGACAAGACAGACCTGCGCCCGCGCTACTACATGACACAGAGCGAGCGGACGGATGGCCAGCCGCCAAAGATGACGACCGATGAGGTGGCTAAGCACATCGCCACGTCGTTTGGCGTCGATGCGAAGCAGGTCAAGAGTGCGCTGGACGACCAGAAGGATTTTCGCGATATCGGCCGGGCCGCTATGCTGGCCAAGATCAGCGGTAAATCCTTTGCCGATGTCATGGCACTCAAGACGGATGATAAGGACTGGCGTGACATCGAGTCATCGCTCGGCGTGACGCGCGAGAAAGTAGAGCAGGTGCGCAGCGAGATGACGGCCAAGGACCTGAGCCAGGATGGCAGTATCGATGAGGCAGCGGCGCTGAAGCTCTTGAAAGACGGCTATGAGCCGTGGGATATCTCCTGCGCGGCAATCCTCGCCAAGGAGTCCGGCAAGGACATCCAGTCGGTCCTCAATCTCAAGAAGATCAACAACCGCTGGGGTGATGTAGCAGACCAGCTCGGTGTGGATCGCAGTGCACTGCAGGAATTCCATGGACCCGGCCCACATGGTCTGGGCGATCATCCCGGACCACATCCTGACATGATGGACGATTGAGCCGATTGTGCAGATGCGATGGATTGAGAATTTTTTTCGAGAAAATACTTGACAGCTCGCGCAAAGGCGAGTAAGATAAAGACCATCAACAAGTTAACAGTGTTACACGAAATCATCGAACAGGAAATAGTAGCATAGCCGCTATCCCGACAGCGAGCCGTCGATTGGTGCAAGGTACGGCGCGATATGTTATGTGAATGGTCCTGCGAGAGCCCACCCAAATCCCGTCGATTCCGTCGAGGAACAGGAGAGTAGGCTGGGACGGCCGCCACCGTTAAAGGGCTACGGTATCGGAACCTTTCCCGTACCGGAAATGAGGAATGGCTTTTGTCATTTGGACCGGGTGGCACCGCGAAAATTTTTCGCCCCGCTGAGCAATGAGCTCGGCGGGGCTTTTTGATTGATTTGATTGATTTCTTGACAGGTGCTTTCAAGATGGACGAGTGATTGTGAGGGGTGGAATAATGCTCAAGGCAAAATTATGTGGCATGAAGACGATCGAGGCGGCTCGCGCAGCCGAAACGGCTGGTGCGGATTTCATCGGCTTCATCTTCTGGCGCAAGAGCCACCGCTTCGTCGAGCCGGAGGTGGCTGCCAGCATTGGGGCAGCGCTGCAGAGCGTCAAGACGGTCGGCGTTTTCGTCGACGAGGAGCCTGCGGTGGTCAATGCTATCGCAAAGCAGTGCCATCTCGATTTTGTCCAGTTGCACGGCCATGAGGACGCGGCCTATGCAAAGCAGATGGAAGTCCCCGTCATCAAGGCATACCGTTACGGCGACGGTTTCTCGGCGGAGGCGGCCAATGCGTTCCCCGCCGCGATGATCCTCGTCGACGCCTACCAGGAGGGCGCGGCGGGCGGCACGGGCACGTGCTTCGACTGGCAGAGAGCACAGCGCGAGGTCGCAGCCATCCGGAAGCCCGTGCTGATTGCGGGCGGCATCAGTGAGGCGAACGTCGCCGAGGTCAATGATATCTTCCATCCGTTTGCTGTCGATGTCTCCGGCAGCCTGGAAGTCAACCGTGAGAAGTCAGCCGCGCGCATCGCCGCGTTTATGGCGCAGATAAAAAAGATCAATGGGAGGAATTGAAATTGCGGGATATTTTAGCAGAGATTGTCGAGAAGAAGAAGGATATCGTCGCCAATGCGAAGCGCGAGATGCCACTCGCTGAAGTGAAGCGCTCGCTCGTCAGCGGGACGTTCGCGATGGCGCACCGCTTCCGCAAGCGCGACTGGAACCTCATCGCTGAGTGCAAGCTCCAGAGCCCGGCCAAGGGCCGCCTCTGCCGCCGCTACTCCGTCACGGAGCTCGCGCGGATCTATGAGAAAAGCGGCGCGAGCATGCTCTCCGTGCACACAGACCCTCATTTCCTCGGCTGCAACGAGGATTTCCGCAAGGTCCGCGCAGAGGTCAGCCTGCCGCTCTTGCGCAAGGACTTCATCATCGATGATTACCAGATCTACGAGGCGCGGATGCTCGGCGCCGATGCCGTGCTGCTGATCGCGCGCATCTTGACGCCGGAGACGCTCAAGCGCTTCCTCTACACGGCCTGGAGCCTCGGCATGGATGCGCTCATCGAAGTCCATGACCGCCGGGACATGGAGGCGGCGCTCGCGACGCCGGCGGAATTCATCGGCATCAACAACCGCAACCTCGTCTCGTTCACGACGTCGATCGAGCAGACGATGGAGCTGCTGCCGTATGCGGACAAGAGCCGCACGCTGATCAGCGAGAGCGGCGTCTTCACAGGGGAGGACGCAAGGCGTCTGCGCGCTGCAGGCTGCGATGGCATCCTCGTCGGCGAGGGCCTCGTCCGTGCCGACGATGTCGCCGCACAGACACGCCTGATGGCAAACGCCGGCGAAGAGCAGTTAGATATGGCCTGATTCCCATGCAGGCTGCATTGCATAGAGATAGGATAGCGACAAGAAAGGAAGAACACAGATGAACACGAAAGGCAGATTTGGAAAATTTGGTGGACAGTATGTGCCGGAAATCGTCATGCCGGCACTCAATGAGCTCGAGGCCGCTTATGCCAAGTACAAGGACGACCCGGACTTCCAGAATGAGTTCAAGACGTACCTGCGCGAGTATGCAGGCCGCCCGACGAATCTCTACTACGCCGACAAGCTCACGAAGTACTACGGCCGCGCGAAGATCTTCCTCAAGCGCGAAGATCTCCTGCACACGGGCGCCCACAAGATCAACAATGCGCTCGGCCAGGCCCTGCTCGCGAAGCGCATGGGCAAGAAGCGCATCGTCGCCGAGACGGGTGCCGGTCAGCACGGCGTCGCTTCGGCGACGGTCGCCGCGCTCTTCGGCATGGAGTGCCACGTCTTCATGGGAGCGCTCGATGTCGAGCGCCAGAAACTCAATGTCTTCCGCATGAAGCTGCTCGGCGCGAAGGTCATCCCGGTCTCTTCCGGCACGGGCACGCTCAAGGATGCGACGAGTGAGGCCATCCGCTACTGGGCTACGAATATCACGGATACGCATTACATCATCGGCTCGGCTGTCGGCCCGCATCCGTATCCGACCATCGTGCGCGACTTCCAGAAAGTCATCGGCGAGGAGATCCGCGAGCAGGCTATCGAGAAGATCGGCGGTCTGCCGGATTACCTCCTGGCCTGCGTCGGCGGCGGCAGCAACGCCATCGGCACGTTCTACGACTTCCGCAATGACCCGTCTGTCAAGAAATTCGGCGTTGAGGCGGGCGGCCGCGGCGAGGCGCCGACGGACAATGCCAAGACGCTCTCTGGCGCCGGTGAGCCGGGCATCCTGCACGGTGCGTTCAGCTACCTGCTGCAGGACCCGGACGGCCAGGTCGTCGAGGCGTATTCCATCTCGGCCGGTCTCGATTATCCGGGTGTCGGACCAGAGCATTCCTACTATAAAGATGAAGGGATTGTCAAGTACGTCTCGGTCACGGATCAGGAGGCACTCGATGCCTTCCAGCGTCTCTCGAAGGTCGAGGGCATCATCCCGGCAATGGAGAGCTCGCATGCGCTGGCGTATCTCGACAAGCTCATGCCGCAGACGCACCCGGATGAATCGGTCGTCGTCACGCTCTCGGGCCGCGGCGATAAGGATGTACAGATGGTAGCAAAAGTTCTTGGGGAGGATATTGAGTGATGAGCACGCGTTTGGATAAAAAGATGGCTGAACTCAAGGCAGCCGGCAAAAAGGGAATCTTCATCTATATCACGGCCGGTGCGCCGGACGTCGAGACGACGCTCCGGGCCGTCCGCGAGGCAGAAAAGGCGGGCGCTGATGTCATCGAGCTCGGCCTGCCGTTCTCGGACCCGATGGCGGACGGCCCGGTCATCCAGTCGGCCTCGGTCTGTGCCCTGAAGAATGGCATGACGCTCAAGAAAGAGCTCGAGATCGTGCGCGAGATCCGCAAGTTCTCGGAGATCCCGCTGATCGGCATGGGCTACATCAACAACATGTACCACTACGGCTTCGAGAAGTTTGTCACAGACTTCAAGGCCGCCGGCATGGACGGCATCATCGTGCCGGATGTGCCGCATGAGGAGTCGGGCGAGATGCGCAAGATCTGCGCGGCTCATGACTTCCACCTGGCGGAATTCATCACGCCGGGCACGACGGAGGAGCGCATGACGCAGACGTGCAAGGGCGCGACGGGCTTCATCTACTGTGTCTCGAACAACGGTGTCACGGGTGTCAAGAAGATTGACTACTCGACGATCGGCAAGGTCTGCGAGAAGGCGCGCAAGTTCACGGATACGCCGCTGGCCGTCGGCTTCGGCATCGGCTCGCCGGAGGCGGCTGTCGATGCTGCTGCGCATAGCGATGCGGTCATCGTCGGCAGTGCAGTGGTCAAACGCCTCATGGACGGTAAATTCGATGAGGCGATGGCGTTGATCCGCGCGATGCGCAAAGCACTCGATGAGGCGTACGGCAAGAACGCCTGACACTCTGTCCAGTATCCGATATCCTATGCGTGACATGAGAGGAGCAATCATCATGGAACTCAAACCATCGCGGGAGGCGTTCTGCAAGCTGGCAGCGGAGACGAATCTCATCGCTGTCGCCAAGGAAATCAACATGGATCTCGACACGCCTGTCTCCGTCTACTATAAGCTCGTCGGCGAGAAGAAGGGGTTCATCCTCGAATCCGTCGACACGACGCACCAGCAGTTCGGCCGCTTCTCCTTCATCGGGGCAGAGCCCTTTGCAAGGCTGCAGGTCTTCAAGGACAAGCTCATGATCAATGAGAACGGCCTGATGAAATGCATCGCGGGCGAGCCGGTCAAGACCATCAAAACGTACATGCAGGGCTTTAAGCCGGCCGTCGAGGATGCCTCTTTGCCGCTCGCGAACGGCGGCATGGTCGGCTATCTCAACTACGATATCGTCGCGACGTTCGACCGCGTGCGCGGCATGGAACTCGGCGAAGAGGAACTCTTAGGACAGTTCATGATCTGCCGCGTCCTCGTCGTCTACGATGCGCTGCACAACAGTGCCCGCCTCATCTGCCTGGCCGACACGAAGGGGCGCGATGCCAATGAAGCGTACGATGCCGTGGCCGAGAAGATTGCCAAGGTCGAGGCGCGGCTCGCCGCACCGCTCGCACCGCAGAGCAGTGAGCCGTCGAAGCGCCGCGAGAAGGTCGACTTCCTCAAGCGCTTCGGCAAGGCGCCGGAGGATTTCCTGCAGGCCATCCACAAGGCCAAGGAGCACATCTTTGCCGGTGATATCTTCCAGGTCGTGCCCTCGCGCCAGTTCCGCGAGAAGATCACGAAGCCGTGCTTCCACTTCTACCGCCGCCTGCGCCAGGTCAACCCATCGCCGTACATGTTCTACTTCAACTTCGGCCCGGTAAAGCTCGTCGGCGCCTCGCCAGAGATGCTCGTCAAAGTCGCGGGCGATGCAGTCTACACCTATCCGATTGCCGGTACGCGCCGCCGCGGCCGCGATGCCGCAGAGGATGCGGCCCTTGCCAAGGACCTCAAGGGCGACACGAAGGAATGTGCCGAGCACTCGATGCTCGTCGACCTCGCGCGCAACGACATCGGCCGCATCAGCGAGCCTGGCACGGTCCGCGTGACGAAGCTGCGCCAGGTCGAGTACTTCAGCCATGTCATGCACATGGTCTCGGAAGTCGTCGGCAAGCTCAAGAAGGGCTACACGCCGATGGATGTCCTGCGCGCGACGTTCCCCGCCGGCACCGTCAGCGGTGCGCCGAAGCTCCGCGCGATGGAGATCATCAACGAGCTCGAGCCCGTCAAGCGCAACTCGTACTCGGGCACGGTCGGCTACATGGATTTCTGCGGCAATATGGACATGTGCATCACCCTGCGCACGATGCGCATCGAGAACGACGATACGGCGGTCATCCAGTCGGGGGCCGGCATCGTCGCCGACTCCGTGCCGGAGAAAGAATACCAGGAGATCCTGCAGAAGTCGAAAGCACTGTTTGAAGTAGTGGAGGAGGTCGAGAACGATGTTGTTGCTTTTAGATAATTACGATTCCTTCACCTACAACGTCTATCAGCTCCTGTCGGAACTCGGGGCGGAAGTCGAGGTCATCCGCAACGACCAGACGACGGTACCCGAGGTCGAGGCGAAGCATTACGAGGGCATCGTGATCTCACCGGGCCCCGGTGTGCCGAAGGACGCCGGCATCAGCGAAGACCTCATCCGCGCGCTCGGCGGCAAGGTGCCGATTCTCGGCATCTGCCTCGGCCATCAGGCCATCGGCGAGGTGTTCGGCGGCAAGATCGTGCGGGCGAAAGAGATCATCCACGGCAAGGTCTCGCCAATCCGCCACAATGGCCGCGGTCTCTATGCGGGCCTGCCGCAGGACACGGAGGTCGGCCGCTATCACTCGCTGATCATCGACAGGGCGACGCTGCCCGACTGCCTCGAGGTCACGAGCGAGCTCGCCGACGGTACGATCATGGGCGTGCGGCACAAGGAGATGGACATCGAGGGCATCCAGTTCCATCCGGAGTCCATCCTGACGCCGTCGGGCCGGACGATGATGCAGAACTTCCTCAATCACCTGCGCAAATAAAATTTGCATTGCTAAATTGCTAAGAGAAATCCTTCTTTCGGGAAGGATTTTTCTTGTAGTTCAGAGAATAGTGTAATATCGAAACGGAAATACAGCAATTCGCAGGCGCCTGCGACATGCGGGATAGAGGAGGGACACTTATATGAAGTTCCATTTCACGAACGGCACGATGCGTGCCACAAGCAGCAAGAAGATGACCGCCATCCTGCTTGGGCTGACCCTGGCCCTGGCACCGTATGGCATGACAAATGCAGAGGCAGCAGCACAGAGCGGCACAGAGGCCGCACCGGCTGTCACAGCCGTTGTTCCTCCTGCTGATACGTCCGGCAATGCCAAGACGGCCGTCAAAGAGGACAAAGAGAACAAAGAAGAGGCAACTGCTGTGAAGGATGAGGCGCAGGCCGCTCCTGTCAAAGAAGGTGCCACGAAAGAGGACGTCTCAATCGATGCGAGGAGCTCGCTCGACCAGGCTTTCGACCGCTTGGCAGAGGTCAAGAATGGCACCTATGACATGGATCTCGCCGCTTCGGCGCCGATGGGCAGCACAGGTATGACGAGCCATATCACGTTTGTCTCAGAGCCGTACACGCGCGCAAAGGGCACGATGCAGATCACGTTCACGCTGCCGGGTGCGCCTGTCTTTGAGCGCGAGCTCGCCTACTACATCCGTGAGACGGAGAAGGCGACGGCCTTCTACTGCAAGCTCGGCCACGGCGCTTGGGAGAAATCCGTCACGCCGCGCAAGCCGGCGGACAAGAAGGTCAACGACTTCTGGTCGGAAGCCTTCTCGAACGGCTTCATGGATATCGCGAAGGATGTCGAGTTCGGCGTGCAGGACGGTACCAGCCAGACATACCTCGTGACGGTCGACGGCAAGGCTTTCGGCAAGATGCTCGAGGAGCAGGTCAAGCCGACGGCGAAGGATGAGACGATGCAGAAGACGGTAGCGGAGATCTGCCGCAGCCTGCCGGACTTCACCTACACGGTCACGATCGATACGGAGAAGAACATGCTGACGGATGTCCACGCCAATCTGACCGACCCCATCCGCAAGGCGGCCTCCATCATCGTCAAGCGCCGTGACCTGCCGCGCTCGGAGCGCGATAAGATCCTCAAGGACATCCGGGAGAGCACGGTGGACTTCCACCTGCAGGGCCGCGACTTCAACGCGCTCGAGGATGTGCAGGTGCCGGCCGAGGTCCTGGCAAATGCCAAGGCTACAGAACTGCCGCTTGGCAATTGAGCTATCATCCACTCGCTACAATTGCATACGATTTGCGGGGGAACCACGTGTTGAGAAGGCTGTTGCCTGACCCTTAGAACCTGTTGAGCCAAGACTTGCGTAGGGAGACAAATTCACGAGAAGGAGTTGCCGCTTGGCGTCTCCTTCTTTTTTTACTTTTTAAGGAGGAATCGGATTTGAATCATGAGATGATACAGAAGGAAATCATTGCGGCCGTACGCCGGGCGAAGGAAGACTGCCCGCTCGTGCCGTCCATCACGAACACTGTGACGATTGAGTTGGTCGCCAATGCCCAGCTGGCTGCCGGCGGCTCTGCCGCGATGGTCTACCTGCCGGATGAAGGCGAGGCCATCGCAGCGGCCGGTGAGGCATTCTACATCAATATGGGGACGTTGATGCCCTTCTATGCCGAGACACTGCCGCGCACGGCCAGAGCTCTGCAGGAACATCATCGCCCGTGGGTGCTCGACCCTGTCGGCATCGGCATTGGCGGCCTGCGCAAAGGACTGCTGCAGTGCTTCCGCGCGCTGCCACCGTCTGTCGTGCGCGGCAACGCCTCAGAGATCATCGCGCTTGCAAATCTTTGGGGCCTCGATAGCGGCGTGGCGCGCGACGGCGTGCGCGGTGTCGATGCGACGGACAGCGTCGAGACGGCCCGCCCCGCAGCCGAAGCACTGGCTTCCTTCATCCACGGCGCTGTGGCAGTCTCGGGCGAGCGTGACCTCGTCACCGACGGCTCGCTGACCGTTCGCAGTGAGGGCGGTTCGAAGCTCTTCACGAAGATCACGGGCGCCGGCTGCTCGCTCGGCGGCGTCACGGCCGTCTATCTGGCGGAAGCCTCGCCGTTCATCGCAGCCCTGACCGCCGTCCAGGCCTACAATCTGGCAGGAACCCGGGCGGCGCGCGAGGCGAAAGGACCGGGCAGCTTTACCGCAGCCTTCCTCGATGCCCTCTACGCGGCGACGCCGGAGGAAATCGCAGCCAATCCGTTTGTCGTGCTCTGAGCAGAGCAGGTGATGGATCATTACAGATCGTTGCGGATTGTTATGGATGGAAAGAGGGATTTTTGATGAATACACTCATTGCAGTGGCGATTGCACCGTGCGGGACCGGCGAGGAGATGTCCGCCTATGTCGGGGAAGTTGTCCGCGTCATCCGGGAGTCGGGCCTGCCGAACCGCACGAACTCGATGTTCACGGAGATTGAGGGCGATTGGGATGAAGTCATGGAGGTAGTCAAGCGCGCGACGATGGTCCTGGCCGAGAAAGGCATCCGGACCGAGGTCGTGCTCAAGGCTGACATTCGCCCGGGCTATCATGACATGATGCATGGCAAACTGCAGCGGCTCGAGAAGCGCCTGGCAGAGAACAAGACTTCTGAAAAGGGTGAAGGAGAGGGACAGGAATGAACATGCGCAAGAGACTCGATATATCTGCATATCTCGTAGTGGGGCCGGAGAACACCTTGGGGCGGCCCGTCGGAGACATCATCCGGGCGGCGGTCGAGAATGGCTTCACCTGCCTGCAGATCCGCTCGAAGACGGCTTCGGCCAGACAGCTCATCGCGCTCTGCCGCGAGGCAGCGGCTGTCCTGAAGGCGCTCGGCAAGGATAAAGACGTCGTGCTGCTCGTCGATGACCGTCTCGACGTCGTGCTTGCCGCGCGAGAGGCGGGCATCAAGGTCGACGGCATCCACGTCGGCCAGAGCGATATCCCTGTCGCAGTCTGCCGCAAGTTCCTGGGTCCTGAGGCTGTCATCGGCCTCTCGGCACGCACGAATGAACTGCTCGACTACGTCCGCCAGGCCGACACGCGGGATATCGATTACTTCGGTGCCGGTCCACTGCACGAGACGCCGACGAAGAAGGACTGCGGCCGCGATGCTTCAGGCCATGTCATCACGCGCAGCATCGCAGAGCTCACGGAGCTCCACAAGATCAGCCCCGTGCCGGTTGTCGTCGGCGGCGGCGTCAAGGCGCGCGATCTGCCCAATCTGCGCAAGACGGGCGTAGAGGGCTTCTTTGTCGTCAGCGCCGTGGCCGGAGCCGAGGAACCGGCGGCCGCCGCGCGCGAGCTCGTGGAGACCTGGCGGGCGGCACCGCGCTCGTGATAGCCAATGGAGTATGAAGTTAGAGAGATGAGTGTCGCTCGCGGCACTCATCTTTTTTTTAGGCAGGGCCTATGATAAAATGGATGAGATGAGAAGCGAAACACACAATAGAGAAGAGAGGGATGTATCTTGCGATTGATTGTCGGGATTTCGGGGGCCAGTGGTGTCATCATGGGCTGGTATCTCCTGCGGGCACTGCATGAGATGCCGGAGGTGGAGACGCATCTGATCGTCACCGAGGGGGCGGCGGTGACGTTCCCGTATGAGACGGAGCTCTCACTGGCGGAGGTCTGTGCTCTGGCAGACGTCGTGCACGACAACCGCGATATGGCCGCCTCGATATCGAGTGGCTCGTATGAGACGGACGGCATGATCATCATCCCCTGCAGCATGAAGACGGTGGCCGGTATCGTCAGTGGCTATACGGACGACCTCTTGCTGCGGGCGGCTGATGTCTGCCTCAAGGAAGGGCGCAAGGTCGTCATCGTGCCACGCGAGATGCCGATGAGCCGCATCCATCTGCGCAACATCAAGGAAGCGGCTGACTATGGCTGTGTCGTCGTGCCGCCGGTGCTGACCTTCTACAACGGCGCCGACACGGTCGAGAAGCAGATCCATCACATCATCGGCAAGGTCCTCATGCAGTTCCACCTCCATTCCCGCGACTTCGTACCCTGGCAGGGAAGCGATGCAGCGGGCCATTGAAAAAATTTTTTAAAATAAAGTCAAAAAGTCAGAAAAAGTATTTGACTTTTTGACTTTAATCGCTATAATAGGATATAGAAACAATCAAGTTTCAGAATAATGAAGATAATAAGAGCGATTATGGAGGATACGATTATGGGACAAGAAAAATACACAGCGAAGACGCTGGCGGCCCTGCAATCCGCTCAGCAGATCGCAGCCATGAAATACCATCAGGAGATCACGTCGGCACACGTCCTGCTGGCTCTGGCCAAAGAGCCGGAGGGGCTGCTCGCGACGATCTTTGAAGAGTGCCAGACGGATATGCCGATGCTCAAGGCAAGACTTGAGCAGGAGCTCGCGAAGATCCCGAGCGTCAAGGGGACGGACCGCCTCGGCATGGGCATGGACATGGTCCGCGTGCTCGGC
>NZ_JBJEXT010000069.1:0-22793 GCF_051886055.1 Mitsuokella apri
TCCGGCTCAATGTCCGGGAACGTGCTCGACGTGCCGATATTGGCGTTGACCTTGACGCGCAGGCCTTCGCCGACGCCGCGCGGACGCAGGTTTTTGTGGTTGATGTTCGCACAGATGGCAATCGTGCCATTTGCCACGCGTTCGCGTATCGTTTCGGCCGGAATATGTTCTTCCTCGGCAACGATCTTCATCGCATCGGTGATGCGGCCCTCACGGGCCAGCTGCATTTGTGTAGCCATAATATTCCTCCTAATAAAAAAGCCGTCCGGCGTACCGGACGGCAAAATAGCTTTGTCACTTCCCTACGCAGGTCTTAACCCAACAGGTTCCAAGGGTCGAATCCAGAGATTCTCTCAGCCAAGCGGCTCCCCCAGCGAATCATTCTTTTCCTATTCATATGATGAGCTTCACGATTGTTTCCTTATGGAACAATCAGCTTCATTTATTTTAACAAATCTGTCCTAAAGATGCAATACAAATCCATGACTTTTCCATGTTCATGCGTAATACGCCAAAAATGAATCATGAATGCCATAAACATCAGGACAGCAGCAGACGGAAACGTTTCTGCGTGCGGCCGCAGCTGCATGGAGCCGGCACAGACTCAACCTTAAGGCCCGTGCGCAGGCGAATGAGCGGCATAGCTTCTGCAGCCAAAGACGTCAGCACAAGCTCGCCGCAGCCATCAGCAGCAGGCTTCCGTGTCACAGGGTCTATGACCTCTGCCAGCGTGTAGTCTTCCTGCAGATGAAATGTCAGCGCCGCCGGCTCACAGGGCAGGAATGGTGCCGCCGTCCCGAGCTCCGGCAAAGCAAGCAGGTGATAGACCTTGGCAGCTGTCATTTCCTGCAGCGTGGCCACGAGACTCTCTGACGGGACCTCCGTATGCAGGCAGAGTATGCGGGTAAGAGGCATTTCACAAAGGCCGCTGCCTTTCTGCTGGAGGATGTCGTCGAGCTCAATCAGGCGTTTCGGCGTGCCGGCCAGTGTCTCTGCCGGTACAGAATCAAGTATCGCCGGCCAGATTCTCTTATCCGCGCCGAGCATCACAGCGGCTGCACCGAGGAATTCGCCCGCATAGTGAAAATCCATGAGACGGCTGTCCGCCCCATCGCCGAGTACAGCCGCGAGGGAGGCATTATGCAGGCCGCAGGCCACAAGACTGCGCGTCATCTGCTCGACATGATGCGCAATATCCCCATTGGTCGCAAAGTGCAGAAAGCCTGTTTCCTCTTCATTATACCCTTCATTATATTCTTCATCGGCAGACAGTCCATCACCGTCTTTCATATAAGAGATGCGCAGCAGGCTCGAAAGCGGCATCGTCAGAAAGTCAAAAGCCCTTTTCCCCTGCAGTTCTTCTTTTGCCAGCAGTGGAAAATTCTGCAGGTCGCAGAGATCCTGCAAGTTGCTAGCATTTATCCCTGCCTCTGCAAAGCGTTCCCGGTAGTATGAGCACTTTTCACCGGCCCAGCGCAGTTCCTTTTTTAGTTTTTTCAATTGCAGCTCATGCAGTGCTTCTGCAGAAATCTGTTCAATCGATGGATTTGCAAACAAAAAAATCGTCCTTCCCGTTCTAAATCACAAAACCACAAAAAATTTCCCTCCAGGGAAAGTGACATATCCTGCCAAAAAGCATTCTGCCTTTTCGACAGCCTGTCAGATTTCCCTGGAGGGGGAAACTTTAGGGAAACTATAAACTTTTATTTGATGTCAAAAACGGTCTTATTGGCTTCCGATGGTTCCTTCGGCAGAACAATGTGCAGGACACCGTCTTCAAAAGAAACACTGACCTCGTCCTTGACAATGCCGTCAATTTCAAAGGTACGTTCAAACGTGCCCACGCGGCGTTCGCGGCAGATGTACTTGACATCCATATCCGGGTCCGGGCGCTCGGCCTTGATGGTCAGGTATTCACGGGCATCATCGTACGATACGGTAATCTGATCCTTGTGGAACCCCGGCAGCTCGGCAAAAATTTCATAACGGTCCGGTGTATCAATGACATCGACACGGAAAGAAGAAAACGCCCCGCTGACACGGCCCAAGGGATTGCAAGGCTGCTCTGTCATGAAGTCAATTGCCTTCTCCAGGGCCTCACGGCCGCGCTCTGCATTTTCGCGGATATTGAATGGAATCGGTCTGATCATCAAAATCGCCCCCAAATCTTCAACATAAAATTTATGTTCTTTTTTTCGGTATCTCTATTATAACTAAAATGTCTGAAAAATTCAAGAAAAGCCAGTTCCTCCCGTTGAGAAACTGGCTTTTCTTTTCTATTTGTTTTATCTGTTCTTAAATTTATCCAGAGCCTTCTGGTAATCCTGTACGAATTCGACTGTACCCATGTATTCACCTGCATCGTCATAGACAGCTGCGTAGCGCACACCGATTGGACGGCCCATGATGCGGCGCCATACTTCCATGTGTGTGCGTTTCTTCGCCTTGAAGTCGAGCAGCATCTGACGCACGACGGGAATGATCTCCGGCGGGTGGCAGTTGTATACCTCACGTCCAAGAGCGGAGAGCGGACGCGAGAAGACTTTGCCCTCATTGAGGAAATAGCGCAGGATGTCGTCTTTATCGATGAATGTGATGTCAACATCGAGAAGTTTCAAGATGCCCTGCAGCTGACGGACGGTCAGCTCGCCTGTCGGCAGCTTGACTTTGCCATCGAGCACAGACGGCTCCACCTCTGCGTTCTTCTCTGCGAGCCACGTTTCTCCTTCCGGCCAGCGCGGCATCGTGTTGACATCGACAAAGGCCATGCCCATCTCGAAGAGGTCGCGGTACACTTCATACCACTGCTCCTGCGTAAAATAGCGCAGGGACAGCGGAAACAGGATGCGGTCCTCCTTGAAAATCATTTCGCGAGTGCGCGTGCAGACCTGATTGATGCGTCCCTTATATAACGGATAGTTTTCCGCGTCTTCTTTCAGTGCTTTCGTGATGGTGCCGAGCTCGCGCTTGATTTCATCATCCACGCCCCACATGACCTGGGAAGGTCCCGTGACACCGTAATCATAGAGAATTGGCATCAGGAGTTCTTCTTTTTTGGCGTAATGCGAGCGGACGGCATTGAGGCCTGCCACCATGCCCGTGATTTTGACCACATCTTCGCTGCCTGTCATCTCATGCTGAATGGCATCGAGATGCTGCATGAGCGCTTTATTCTCAAGCTTCAGGAGACTCAGGGGATGCCCCTCCGGCAAATCTTCTTCTGCGAGAAACTGCGAAGCAGCGGCAGCTTTATGCGTTTTTTCTGCCATGGCCTGCAGCTCGGCCTTTTCCATCTCATTGCGGTCATGGAAAAGTGCGGCATGAACATCGCAGAGTTTCTGAACATCTTTCAAAGGCACGCCGCCCTTGATGAGGTCCTGCTCTGCTTCGGCAATCTCCTCCGCACCGACATGCTCGAAATTGCGCACAAAGTCAGCGCGCACGGATTCGAGGGATTCGCCGTTATTGAGGCGTCCGACGTACTCGCGCAGCATAGTCTGACGCTGCTGTTCCTCGGCGCCGACAATCGTGAAGCCTTTCTTTGCGAGCGTCTCGCGGATTTTTTCCATCGGGATGCCCTTGACGACAGCGCCGCGCGGCAGCGTCATGATTCTGCCCATGAGCTTCAGGGCCGCCGGCTTCATGATATCCGTAAAGCCGAGTTCCGCAAGAATTTCCTTAAGTTCCGGATATTCCGTAACGAGTTCAGCAACACTTTTATTTAAATCAATCTTTTTCATATCATATGGCTCCTTCCAGGCGAGCTGTATCAAGATTTCGTTCTCTCTGTTATGAGATGATTATATTACAGGACTCCGCCTCTTAGTTGTACCATTTGTTACATAAAGACGCAGAACATGTGCGCATCCATCTGCAGGCTCATTTCTCGACGTAATGACTGAAGCTGCCGATGACGAGCTGCGGGAATTCGCGGTGCAGGACTTCCATAAAATGACGCGTGCCAAGGATTTTGCCCTGCGGCTCCGGCATGATGTCGAGGAAGGCATCAGGGTCGATGTTGAGATTGCGCACCTGAATCATCTGCACGGGCAGTTCGCGGAAGAAATCCTGCCAGGCCGCGAGTTCCTCCTCGCGGTCATTGAAACCGGGGAAATAGAGCAGATTCAGCGAGACATAAACGCCGTGGTCAAGAGCATAGCGAATGGAGTCCTTGACATTTTTCAGGTGGTAGCTTGCGCGGTAATAGGCATCATAGCCCTCATCGCGGGCACTGATGATGGAAACGCGCAGCGAATCGAGCCCGGCATCGACGATTTTCCTGATGCCCTCGGTCCAGCCCGCATTCGAGTTCATGTTGATCTGGCCCTTTTTCGTCTTGGCACGGATGAGCTTGATGCCTGCCGCGATATTGTCAGCAGCCAGTGACGGCTCGCCTTCGCAGCCCTGACCAAAGCTGACGATGCCATCGGGCGCGACAGACAGATGGTAAATGCCGACTTCCGCGATTTCCTCAGGCGTCGGGCGGAATTTGATGCGTTCCTGCGGCGACGGGCAGCATTCTGCCGGCTGCAGCGAAATACAGCCGAAACAGTTGGCATTGCAGACGGGCGAAGTCGGAATGCCGCACTCCCAGCGGCGGTAAAAGAGATTCTGCGCCGTGCAGCAGTGCCATTTTAAGGAGCAGCCGCCGACCTGCTCGACGATGCGGTTGCCCGGCAGATCCTTCTTCGTGCGCTTGACGAGCTTCGGCAGCTCCTTCGTATTATAATGAACGGGATCCCACTTGTCATTTTCATCCGTGTAAACAGCCGCACAGCAGAGCTCATCATGATAAACCACGACAGCCGTATAGCCGTAGAGCGGCAGGCGCTGTGCCTCTTCGGCGCGCTCATAAGCCGGCATGTAAAGCCGCGTGTAGCCCGCAGGCAGTATGGCAGCTACGGCAAGGCCGCTTATGGGCATGGTTTCACCATCGGGGCTCTGACCGACAGCCAAACGGTCCGGCAGCAGCATGAGGTCGGCGCTTTCCGGCAGCGGAATCAAATCTTCCGGTTTTAAAAGGATATTTTCGCGTCCCGTGCGGCCCATGCCGCGCATGCCCTGTGCATCGAGAATATTACCGTCTTCATCGGCGTAAACTGCCGTAATCATCTCATTTGTCTGCTGACTCATCGTTCTTCTCCCCTTTATCGTCATGTACAGCTGCTTCCTGCACGGCTTTTTTCGCTTTTTTCTTCTTTTTCGGATTGAACTTGTTCATCGCCATATCGACATCATCCTGTACGATGCACTCGACCGCGGGAATCAGATACTGAATGGCCTCTTTGATTTTCGGCTGGTCCTCATCGGAAAAACCTGCCAGCACGTGATTGACGACGGTCCAGCCCGGCAGCGGCCGGCCGATGCCGATGCGCACGCGCGCGAAATGCTCATCGCCGACATGCGCGAGAATGGACTTGATGCCGTTGTGGCCGCCCGCACTGCCCTTCTTGCGGATGCGGATGGTGCCGGCCGGAATATCCATATCGTCGTGTACGACGATGAGATCTTCCGGAGCCAGTTTATACCAGTTCAGGATGGGGCCGATGGCACGGCCGCTGTCGTTCATATACGTCTGCGGCTTGACTAAAACGACTTTTTCCGTGCCGATGCGCGTATCGGCGACCTTGGCATCGAATTTATCCTTCCAGTCGGACTCCGCGACGCCGAGTGCCTCGGCCAGAGCATCGACGAACATAAAGCCGACATTATGTTTTGTCTTAGCATACTCGGAACCGGGGTTGCCAAGACCTGCAATGATTTTCATATGTGATTTGCCTCTTTCTTATTGATTCGGCTAAATTTAGCCAATCCTATCATGCTTAATATGTACCTTTCAGTTTACCATATCCTGCGGCATACAGCAAAAGGCAGCAAAAAAGTCTCTCAAGCAAAGCTCAAGAGACTCGATTTCTTTATGAAATTTACGATTCAGCCTTTTCGCTTTAATCATTGGCCGTCGGGTCGCCAATCAGGAAGAGATAAGCGAAGACGACAATGCCCAGAGCGATGCGGTACCAGCCGAAGGCCTTGAAGTCATTCGTCTTGATATAGCGCATGAGGAATTTGATGGACAGGATGGAAACGATAAAAGCCGTGACCATGCCCACGACGAGGATGATGATTTCCGCTCCTGTATAATGGAAGCCGAATTTGACCATCTTCAGGGCACTGGCACCAAACATGACGGGGATGGCGAGGAAGAACGTGAATTCCGCTGCCACCGTACGGCTCGCGCCGAACAGCAGACCGCCGAGGATAGTCGCACCGGAACGGCT
Source organism: Mitsuokella apri (assembly GCF_051886055.1). Taxonomy (NCBI): domain Bacteria; kingdom Bacillati; phylum Bacillota; class Negativicutes; order Selenomonadales; family Selenomonadaceae; genus Mitsuokella; species Mitsuokella apri. Next base: position 6,279 of record NZ_JBJEXT010000069.1, read on the forward strand.
CGTGCCCGGCACGAGAGAAAGGACCTGGAACACACCGATGATGAAAGCGGTCTTATAGTCGAGGCGGCGCAGATCCGTGATAGCCGGACGGCGGTGCTTGTTGTAATTCTCGACAATGATGAACATGATGCCGTAGAAAATCAAAGTAGTCGCCACGACAGGAGCCGTCATGAAATGTTCTTCCATATATTTATTGAAGAGAAGACCGATGACGGCCGCCGGCAGGCAGGCCACGATGACTTTCAGCCAGAGCTGAATGGTATCATGTTTCTCCTGGCGTGTCTTCCACGAAGAGAACGGATTGAGCTTTTCAAAGCTCAAAACGACAACAGCCATGATGGCGCCGAGCTGGATGACCACCAAAAACATGTCCATGAATGCCTTGCTGACATCCAGTTTGATGAACTCATCGACAAGAATCATATGGCCCGTACTCGATACCGGCAGCCACTCCGTAAGTCCCTCAACCACACCAAGGATGATGGTCTTGAGTAAATCGGCAATACTAAGATCCACTTTTCTTCCTCCTAATACACAACTATGCTTTTTTGTTTTTTCAACAGTATGCCCATTATAGCACAGCTCCTGCTGCTCTGCATGGAAAATTCATGCAGGCTTGACGATTCCCGTGCCCTAAGACGTGCTTCATTATAGGATATGCAGTTAAACAGCAGATAAACAGAATATAAATGTGAGCAAGTCACGGAATCTCTTCATTTTCCCTGTTATACTAAAGGCAAATCCAAGGAAATGCGTCGTAAATGCACATGGATTCCATATAAAACACGCGTGATACTTTTTTCGTATGAACCAGGGAGGTTTTTCTTATTATGGCAGCAGTAGTGATTACCAAAGATAATTTTGAGAGCGAAGTACTCAAGGCAGAAGGCACGGTCCTCATCGATTTCTGGGCAACGTGGTGCGGTCCCTGCCGCATGCTCTCCCCGATTGTCGACGAAGTCGCCAATGAGCGCACGGATGTCAAGGTCGGCAAAATCAACGTCGATGAACAGCCGGAACTCGCCCAGCAGTTTGGCATCATGAGCATCCCGACGCTGATTGTCTTCCGCAACGGCCAGAAAGTCAACGAATCCATTGGCCTGATTCCAAAAGAAAAAGTCGAAGAACTCATCGGCTGATTTCGAAACATCCTAAAACGGAAACATCCTAACTCCACACTCCACATTTCTCTCCAAATACATACATCTTACAAAAATCTGCTGTATCCGCAGCTCAGTAAGCCCCTGCGAGCTTCTTCAAAGCCTCTCGGTCCACAATCTGCAGGCAGCTCCGGCCCGTTCTGGTCCAGCCTTCCTGATTGAAGTATTTAATCAGGCGGGTGACGACCTCACGGGCCGTTCCCATATAGCGGGCCATCTGCTCATGAGTCAGATGGACCGTATCCGACTTTCTCTCCCTGCTCTCTTCGAGCAGAAAAATGGCAAAGCGGCGGTCCGCCGACAAAAAGAGCACCTGCTGCAGCTTCCAGAGCATGTCGGAAAGGCGCTTCGAGGCCAGTTCATAGGCATAGCAGCGCACGTAAATATTGTTATCCGAGAGCTTTCGGAACGCCGAAGCATCTGTCAGCAGTACATCGGTATCCTCTTCCGCGTCAATGTAGACATCAAAGGTCACGGAATCCAGTGTACAGGCAGCTGAAAGAATGCCGATATCATCGGGGAAGAGACGGTAAAGCGTCACATCGCGTCCATCTTCCGACAGTGTATAGACGCGCAGCTGCCCTTTCTTGAGCAGGAGGACGCCGATGCAGTCAAAGGGGCCGCGGTGAACCTGTGCCCCTTTTTCGTAATGAACGGCATGGGTGTGCGTATTCAGAAGTTCCTTTTCTGCATCCGAAAGATGCGGCCAGAAACTGAAGTGACGGATAAAGAGATCGGTTACGCTTTTTTTATTCTGATTCATAATGTCACCCTCTAACGAAGAACGAAACGAAGAAAAAGAGCCTTTTCTGCGGAAAAGGCTCTTTTTTCATCCAATATCAAAAATCAATCAGCAAACGCTGCTCGTATCTTAGCGAAAAAGCTGGCTGACGGAACGATGGCTCTGGATGCGCATGATGACATCGCCAAGGGCGTCTGCAAGCGACAGGACGACGAATTTGTCCGACTGTTTTTCCGGCGGCAGCGGAATCGTATCCGTGATGACGAGTTTTTCAATCGGGGACTCGTTAATGCGCTGAACAGCCGGGTCCGAGAGAATGGCATGCGAGCACGAAGCAAAGATGCGCTTTGCACCGCGTTTCTCAAGGGCGCGTGCACCTTCGCAGAGGGAACCTGCCGTATCGACAATATCGTCGATGATGACAGCCGTCTTGCCCTCGACATCGCCGATGAGGTTCATGACCTCAGCGCAGCCCGGACGCGGGCGGCGCTTCTCGATGATGGCAATCGGAGCCTGCAGATGGTCTGCGAGCACGCGGGCACGCGTAACACCGCCGAGGTCCGGCGAAACGACAACGACATCGTCGAGTTTCTGCGTGCGGAAATAATTAGCAATGACCGGAGCTGCTGCCAGATGGTCAACCGGGATATCAAAGAAGCCCTGAATCTGACCAGCATGGAGGTCAACCGTTACAACGCGGGTAACACCAGCCGTCGTCATGAGGTTCGCGACGAGCTTTGCGGAAATCGGCTCACGGCCGCGCGTCTTGCGGTCCTGACGTGCATAAGCGTAATACGGTACAACAGCCGTAATGCTGTGAGCCGAAGCACGCTTGCAGGCATCGGCCATAATCAGGAGCTCCATGAGGTTGTCATTAACCGGATAAGACGTCGGCTGGATGATGAAGATATCCTTGCCGCGGATACTCTCGCTGATCATGACCTGCGTCTCACCATTGTTGAAATGACCGACATATGCATCGCAGAGATTTACGCCGATATGGTCTGCAATCTTCTTTGCGAGATCCGGGTTTGCATTACCGGTCAGGATGCATAAGTTTCCAGTGTCTAAAGCCATTTTGTTAAAATCCTCCAAATCATTACACCTAAATCTTTTCTCAAAAAGACGGGCTGGACCCAGTCTTTCCTTCTTTTAGTATAACACGCCGGAAAGAAAAAGGACATACTTCCTTGCAATTTGACAAAAAAAGTCTGGCTATCCCTTTTCGCAGCGAATTACTCGCGTTTGTCATGCCAGCTTTCGATAACAGTCTGACGTGCGCGGGCGATGGAGAGTTTGCCTGCAGGAGCCGTCTTGGTAATCGTGGAGCCAGCTGCAATATAGGCATTGTCCTCGACCGTGACCGGTGCGACGAGATTCGAATTGCAGCCGACAAAGGCGTTGTTGCCGATTTTTGTACGGTGCTTAATCTTGCCATCGTAATTGACCGTGATGGTGCCGCAGCCCATGTTGACATTCTCGCCCATATCGCAGTCGCCGATATAAGAGAGGTGCGGCAGCTTCGAGCCTTTGCCGATGTTGGAGTTCTTGACTTCGATGAAGTTATCGATCTTGACATTCTCAAAGAGATGCGTGTTCGGACGCAGATGGACGAACTGGCCGAGCTTGACATTGTCGTCAATCTGGCATTCATGAGCATAGACAAACTGCCCCGTCACATGATTGCCGCATTTGACATCCTGGAAGCGGACATTCGGGCCGAGTTCGCATTCTTCACCAATGACCGTGCCATGCTCGAGCCAGGTCATCGGGTAGATAATCGTGTCACGGCCGACCTTGACATCCTCGTCGATGTACGTCGTATCGGGGTCCATAATCGTGACGCCCTCATTCATGAGCTCTTCGTTCTTGCGGCGGCGCAGGATTTTTTCAGCACCGGCAAGCTGCAGGCGCGAATTGATGCCGAGCGTATCTTCATAATTATCCGCAGCCACAGCCCAGATTTTCTCGCCCTTCTTCTTGAGGATTTCGAGAACATCCGGCAGATAGTACTCGCCCTGGGCATTGTCATTCGTGACATGCGAAAGTGCTTCAAAAAGGTCTTTGGCTGCAAAGCAGTAAATGCCGGAATTGACTTCGCGTACCTGACGCTCTTCCTCCGTGGCATCCTTATGCTCAACGATTTTTTCTACAGAACCGTCTTTTGCGCGGATGATGCGGCCGTAGCCCGTGGCATCCGGCATGATGGCCGTGAGGACCGTGGCCTTCGCCTGTGCTGCAACGTGTTCATCGTAGAGTTTCTTCAGCAGGCTGCCCGTCAGAAGCGGCGTATCGCCGCAGAGGACCATGACCGTGCCCGTCTCATCTTTCAGGAGTTCTTTTGTCTGCAGAACAGCATGGCCTGTGCCGAGCTGCTCCGTCTGCGTGACAAATTCTGCCTGCGGGCCGATGGCCTCGCGGACCATATCACCGCCAAAGCCCGTCACAACGATATTGCGCTTCGCACCTGCTGCCTTAGCCGCATCAATGACATGCTGGAGCATCGTCTTGCCTGCAGCCTTATGCAGGACCTTCGGCAGTTTGGATTTCATGCGTGTGCCCTTGCCAGCAGCGAGGATGACGGTTACTAAATCTGACATTTTATCGTTCTCCCATCTTATCTATACTTGATTGTATTCCTATACTATAGGATATTATTTTGACTTTCGTTTGGCTTACGCCTTAGCCTTTGCAGAGCGCGTCTTTTTCTTTTTGGCCGCACTCTTCTGCGACGTGGCGATATCCATGGCCTTCAAGAGTGTCTTCTCGGAGTTCTCCATATGATGCTCTGCCGCTTTGCGCGCTGCGCGGCCATCGCCGTTGGCTATGGCTTCCACGATTTCACGGTGCTCATCAAGGGTAGCTTCCAGACGGCCCGGATACGACATCGAGAGGGTACGGAAACGCGTGAGCTGGTCGCGCAGATTGGAAATGATTCCAACCAAGCGGTTATTGCGTGCCGCATGATAGAGCAAATCATGGAATTCAATATCCGTCTCGACGATTTTTTCCATGGCCGCTTCACGGTCCGGACCGTCTTCATACTCTTTGATATAACCGCCGATGACGACAAGCAGCCGCTGCAGATGTTCAAGTTCATCTTCCGTGATATGTTCTGCCGCGAGACTGTTGGACAGAGACTCCAGTGCCGTGCGAATCTCAAAAATTTCATTGATATCGCGGATGGACATATCCGCCACATACGTGCCGCGGCGCGGCATCATGACAACATAGCCTTCAAGCTCGAGTTTGCGGATGGCCTCACGCACCGGCGTACGGCTCACGCCGAGTTCCTCGGCAAGCTTGATTTCCATGATGCGTTCACCGGGCTTCAAGATTCCCTTGCGGATAGCATCCCGCAGAGATTCACAAACGACTTCACGCAAAGGCTGATAACTATCTAACTTAATCGGAGTCAATCTCTGATCCATTTCTGATTCCCTCAATTCTGATCCTTGTTTTTTCCTGCCGTCTGACAGACGAAGATATCCGCATCCGTCTGCCCGCGCAAAGCAGCGGCGGCCTCCTCTGCTGCCGTTTTGTCTGCAAAAAGTCCGAAGACGGTCGGGCCGCTGCCCGACATCATGCTGGCCATAGCACCTTTTTTAAGGAGCCAGTCCTTGTACTGCGCGATAACAGGATACTTTTTAATAGTAACACTTTCAAGAACATTACACAATAATGAAGCAATCCCTTTTCGGTCCTGTGCTGCAATTTTCTCGCAGACCGCCGCATTTTCCGGATGCTTCTCTGCCCCATGTGCATCGTAATTCTGATAAGCCCAGGCTGTCGAAACCGAAATTTTCGGCTTGATGAGCACGACCCAGAATGACGGCACGGCAGGCAGCTCCTTGAGAATTTCGCCCCGTCCTGTCGCGAGCATGGTACCGCCCATAAGGCAGAAGGGGATATCCGAGCCCAGTTTTGCTCCATAGACACAGAGTTCCGGCAGCGTAAGCCCCAAATCATAAAGGGCATTGACCCCGCGCAGAGCAGCAGCTGCATCGGCACTGCCGCCCGCGAGGCCCGCTGCAATGGGAATGCGTTTCGTAAGGTCAATACGCACGCCGCCCCTGACATTCTTTTCCCTGAGCAGCAGGGCAGCTGCCCGCCAGGCAAGATTCTTTTCGTCCGCTTCAAGCCCCGGCACATCAAGGGTCAGTTCAATGCCTTCAGGGATTTTCTCGAAAGTCAGCGTATCGTGAAGACTGACCGACTGCATGACCATAGCCACTTCGTGAAAACCATCCGGCCGTTTGCCGAGGATATCGAGTGTCAGATTGATTTTGGCATTTCCCTCTACGGTAATCAAATTATCTCCCCCAATAAAAATTTTGCTGATGCCGTATTTTAACAGCTGAAATCTCGCTGTCCGTTGAAATGCGGCAGTAAAGCCAAAACTTCAGACGGACAGTGGGCCGCGCAGAGCCCGCATTTTTTGCAGAGCAGCGGGTCAAAATGAAGCCGGCGCTCCTCTCTGGAAAAAGTCAGGGCATTTGTCGGACAGACGACCGCGCAAAGACCGCAGGCCGTACAGCCCTGTCGGACTGCCATACCATAAAAAAGTGTGTTTGCTTCTATCCCCTGAGGCCCCTGACGCTTCAGCCACGTCATTTCGTCAAAGAAATAGAATCGTTCAATCTGGGAGTCCGCAATTTCCTGCAGGCCCTTCGCTGTCGAATGAAACAGTGCCTGAAAGAAACTGCGCCGTTCCACTTTTTTTGCCGGTTTGGGCTTTGTTTTTTGCGGCTTGACATGAACGAGCCGAATTTCGTCTTTCTGCGCGCGGTGCAGCGCTTCGTTACAGGCCTCCACTTCGCCAAGAAGCCATTCGTAAACAGCAGGCCGGCACTTCTGACACCGCGAGATATCAAGGCAGAGGCTGCGCCTGACAGCCATGGCCCATAAAAGACGGCGGTTCAGAAAGCCGAGGCAGGACACATTCTCCACACCGGCTTTTTGGCACATGAGCACCTGTGGCTCAAGTTCTGCCGCCTTGGTCAAAGCACGTTCGTAATCTTCCGTTGACATGATGGCCGCAGTCGGACAGACTGCCTGACAGAGTCCGCAGCCATCGCAGCGGCTCATATCAATCACATGTTCCTGAATCGCGTTCTGCGGGCATATTTTTTCACACAGGTGACAGTTGACTGCTCCATCGTGCATGAGGCATCGGGCAAGATCGATATTTCGTTTACTCAAAATCTTTCTCTCCTATCATAATTGCTTCTATTATATCATATATAGAGCGGTCCGACAGCTTCTCCAGTCATTCTGCCAAGAAAAACAGGCATCTGCAATAATTATTTTCTTTTAAGACTAAATATACTTTTTGATTGTCTTAACTGCCATTTTACGCTATAATGGAGTCATAGTGAGAAGCATCACACTGCATTAATACAAAAGGAGGGCAAGATTCATGGATGCACTTATCCTATCACGATGGCAATTTGCTATCACTACCGTCTACCATTTTCTATTTGTCCCTGTGACTCTTGGGCTTTCGATTTTCGTCGCTCTGCTCGAGACGTGCTATGTCCGCACGAAAAAACCGGCCTGGAAAGAGACCAGCCGCAAGCTCGTGCGGTTCTTCGGCACGCTGTTCATCATCAACTTTTCGATGGGTGTCGTAACCGGTATCGTACAAGAGTTTCACTTTGGCATGAACTGGTCGGAATATTCCCGCTTCATGGGTGATATTTTCGGTGCACCGCTGGCACTTGAGGCCCTGACTGCCTTTTTCCTCGAGTCGACCTTCCTCGGCATTTGGATTTTCGGCTGGAATAAACTCTCCGAAAAAGCCCACTGTATCTGCATCTGGGTCGTTGCCTTTGCCAGCAATCTCTCGGCTTTCTGGATTCTCGTGGCCAACTCCTTCATGCAGCATCCGGTTGGCTTTGCCATCCGCAATGGCCGCGCCGAAATGACGGACTTTTTCTCACTCGTCACCAATCATTACGTACTCGGTGAATATTCACACACTCTCTTTTCCGCAATTGCTACGGCAGGTTTCCTCGTCATGGCCGTCTCAGCCTGGAAAGTACTGCACGATGAAGCTTCGCGCCGCGCTTTCACGCAGACGCTCAAGGCTGGCGCTCTTTTCATGCTGCTCGGCCTTTTCGCCACGATGGGCAGCGGCCATATGCACGCCCAGTATATTGCACAGGTCAATCCGATGAAGGTATCTTCCTTTGAAGCTCTCTGGGAAACGGAAGACCCTGCTCCATTTGCCATTGTCGCCGACATCAACGAAGAGCAGCATAAGAACAACATGGAACTCACAGTTCCGGCTGCCTTCTCGTTCATGCTCTACAATCAGCCGTCAGGTGCTGTGCCAGGCATCAATCAGATTCAGAAGGACTACTCCGAAAAATTTGGTCCCGGTGAATACCGTCCGGATGTCACGGGCATGTTCTGGAGCTTCCGCATCATGATTGGTCTCGGCGGTCTCATGATCCTGCTCGGCCTCATCACGGCTTATCTCGGCTGGACGAACCGCCCCATGGCCTGCCCTGCCCTGCTGAAAGTGTTGCCTTGGCTGCTGCCAATTCCTTATATTGCCAACAGCGTCGGCTGGTATGTCGCTGAAGCAGGCCGTCAGCCCTGGATTGTCTTTGGCCTGCAGAAAACGAGTGACGCTGTCTCGCCAAACCTCACAGGCGGCGATGTCTGGCTGACGATGACGGGCTTCACGCTCATCTATCTCGTACTCGCCATTGTCGCACTCTGGGTGGCCATGCGCTTTATCAAGAAAACTCATATCTCCTTTGAAGAAGGGAGGAATGCATGATGGATCTCCAAATTCTCTGGTTCATTCTCATTGTCGTACTCTTTACGGGCTTTTTCTTCCTCGAAGGCTTTGATTATGGCGTCGGCGGTCTCATGCCGTTCCTCACTTCAGATGAAGAGGAACGCGGTGAGATTCTGCGCACGATCACGCCGGTCTGGGACGGCAACGAAGTCTGGATGATCACAGCCGGCGGCGCTATGTTTGCGGCTTTCCCACACGTCTACGCCACGATGTTCTCAGCCTTCTACCTCGCGCTTTTCCTCATGCTCGTCGCCCTCATTCTGCGCGGCGTTGCCTTTGACCTGCGCGGCCGTCAGGAATCTTCCTGCTGGAAGCGCTTCTGGGACGGTGCCATCTGCTTTGGCAGCATCGTGCCGGCTTTCCTCTGGGGCGTAGCGGTCACGGACCTCATCGCTGGCCTGCCCATCAACGAAAAAATGATTTACATGGGCGGTTTCTTTGACCTCCTGACCCCTTATTCCGTTATCGGCGGCCTTGCTTTCCTGTTTGTCTTCCTCTATCACGGTGCTTCCTTCCTGACCATCCGTCTCGCAAAGGAAAGCCTGATTCTTCGCTGTCAGGAAATCGGCCTGAAGGTCGGTGTCATCGCCGCCATCTTCTTCGTGCTCTGCATGGTCCTGACACTGCAGTACACGGACCTCTTCACGAAGCCGGTTGCAGCCGTCGCCCTCTTCGGCGCCGCGCTCTTCTTCGTCATCGCCATCCTGAGCATGAAACTTGGCAAAGGCAGGGCCAGCTTCCTTCTGAGCGCTGTCGCCATCGTGGCCACGACCGTTGCGTTCTTTGCCGGTCTTTTCCCGCGTCTCATGGTCTCGAGCCTCAATCCGGCTTACAGCCTGACGATTGCCAATGCTTCTTCGAGTCCGTATACGCTGTCCGTCATGACCGTGGCAGCCGGCATCTTCGTGCCGATTGTGCTGATTTATCAGATCTGGACGTATTACATCTTCCGCAAACGCGTCACGCCGAAAGATGCCGAGGAACATTATTGATCATTTCTAAGTCACAGAACAGAAACATATGAAAAATCTCTTCTTTCTTCAGACCATGCGCCTTCATCGAAAAAGTCTCATCTTCCTCGTGATGCTTGAGACTCTGCGGGCCCTGCTGCTCGCCGGTGCGGCCTTTGCCGCAGCGAAATTCGTCGACGGCGTCTTCCTGCAGGGAAAAGAGCTAAAAGAAACAGCACCAGTCCTTCTGGTGCTGTTTCTTATACTCTCCTGCCAATACCTCATGGTTCTGCTGCAGAACCAGCAGGCACGATCTCTTTCCCTGCAAGCGCGCACCATGGTACGCGAAAAGCTCCATCAAAAACTGCTGAGCAAAGAGAGCCAGTCGCAGCCTGACTTTCAGGACCATCTTCTGCCTCTGGCCTTAGAGGAGACCGATGCCCTCGACCTCTGGTTCACGCGCGTCCTGCCCGTACTTTTAGGGCTCATCGTCACCCTGCCTCTGCTGCTCATCATCGCCGCTCTTGCCGACCCCCTGACCGGTCTTTTGATGCTCATCACCGTGCCGATTGCCCCGTTTCTTCTTTACTTAATTGGCCGTGTGACACGCGAAGCCAGCGAAAAAGAGTGGCAGAAACTCACAGAACTCTCTTCCGGCTTTGCCGAACTTTTAAAAACACTGCCGACGCTCAAGCTCTTCCGGCAGGAAAAGAACATGGGCAAAAAAGTCAAAGCACTCAGCGAGGACTTTGCTGCGGCTGCCCTGCGCGTCCTGCAGCTCTCCTTTGTCTCCGCCTTTGCCCTTGAGCTCATCACGACCCTCTCGATTGCCATCATCGCCGTCGGCATCGGTCTCCGGCTGCTCTACGGCCATCTGACCTTCCTGACCGCTTTTTTCGTCCTGCTCCTGACACCGGAATTTTACCAGCCGCTGCGTCAGGCCGGCACGGCCTTTCACGGCGGCATGACGGCCATGACGGCAGAAAAATCACTGGCTGCTGCCCTGAAGCAGACACCCCCTCCGCCTGCCCCTGCTGACCGCGTCAAGATAGAGGATGTACCAGACGCCGCGCTGACAGCAGAGAACCTGACCTTTATCTATCCGGGCAGTCCCCTGCCCGTAATCGGGCATCTCAGTTTCCGTGTTCCGTCAAAGCAAATAACCATAATTCAGGGACCGAGCGGCAGCGGCAAAACCACACTTTTAAAGCTCTGCGCCGGACTTTTGCTGCCGACTGCCGGCAAACTCTGCTGGCAGCAAAATGGGAAATCCCTCCCGGCAGCCGGGATTTCCCAGCAGTTCAGCTATGTTCCGCAGGAACCTCATCTTTTCAATGCCTCTCTTGCTGAAAATGTCAGCCTGACGCTCGGAGAAGCCCCATCTTCCCTGAGCGCAGAGCAGAACGAACGCATCAAGGCAGCGCTGCAGAAAGTCAGCCTGCTTGACTGGGCAGCGTCCCTTCCCCAAGGTCTCTCGACAAAACTCGGCGAAGGCGGGCAGAATCTTTCCCAGGGACAGCGCAAGCGTCTGGGGCTGGCCCGCGCCATTTATCAGGACCGGCCGTTTGTGCTGCTCGACGAACCGACCGCAGCCCTTGACGGCAGGACAAGTGCGGAAATTCGTGAAGTTCTGCTTTCTTTTGCCGCAGGGCGCACGCTCGTGCTCGTCAGCCACGACGGAGAACTGCAGAAACTCGCAGCAAAAACGATTATTCTGGCACCTGTCGAACAGCAGGAAAACAGTCATTCACAAAAACAGGCAGAAAGGAGTGAGCGAGAATGAAGCTGCTGCGATTATTTTCCCTGATTTCCATACCGGCACTCCTGCCCGTCCTGCTCGTCAGTCTGCTGGCTGCGGCCACAGGCATTGGGCTTTTGGCCGCTTCTGCCTGGCTCATTGCCAGTGCCGCGCTGATGCCTCCGTTGTATACTCTCGCCGTCGGCATTACGGCAGTGCGCGCCTGCGGTATTTTCCGCGCGGTTTTTCGTTACGGCGAACGCTATCTTTCGCACCGCCTCGCCTTTCATGCCCTGACAGCCATACGCGTCAGCCTCTACCAAAAAGCAGCCGCCGTGCTGCCCCTGCGCACGGGTCCTGCCCGGCAGGGAGAATTCCTGCATGACCTTTTGGGCGGGGCCAACGAACTGCGCGACTTTTTCGTGCGCGGCCTTTTGCCGCCCGCCACGTTATTTCTGCTCACGGCCTTCATCGTCAGTCTGCTCTGGCAGATGACAGGACCTCTTTCCCTGCTTTTGCTGCTCCTCTACGCCATTCGTCTCTGCGCGCCCGCCTGCGGCTGGCAGAAAAGTCAGCCTGACAGCCGCAGACTTGACGGAGCTTACCGCAGCGGTCTCATGGACAGCGCTGGCGGCGCCGCTGAACTCTTCTTTGCCGGCACAAGTCCAGCCCTCAAAATCCTGAATCAGACTGCTGCAGACAAAATGCAGGCAGATAAAAAAGCCGCTCTGCAGCACGACCGCACGGATACGGCCTTGAATATCCTCGATGTCCTGACCCTGCTCACCCTCATGGCCGGCCTGATTCCCGCTGTCGCCGGCAGGCATCTTTCCGGCATCGATTTTGCCGTTTATTTTCTTGTGCTGCAGACCCTGCTCGCAGAGTTCCGCACCCTGCCCGAAGCCGTGCGCCAGATTTGCCGCAGCCAAAGAGCAGCCGGCTCCCTGGGCCCCAAAAATACAAAGAGAGCTGCCGTTCCGGCTGCAGTGAAGGCATCGGCTGTCAATGCTGCCGAAAAAACTCTGCTCTGCGCAAAAGATGTTTCCTTTTCCTACCGTCAGGGGCAGGAGCTCCTTCGCCATCTGTCTTTTTCCATCGCCAAAGGGCAGCATACTGCCATTGTGGGAGCAAGCGGTGCCGGCAAGACGACGCTAGCAGAGCTGCTGCTCGCCGTCTGGCCGGCGGATGCCGGCATGTTCTTCCTGCTGGGACAGCCCTACAGCAAACTGACCCAAGAAACCATCTGCCGGCATATCAGTGCGATGCCGCAGGGCAGCGTGCTCTTTGCCAAATCCATCCGCGAGAATTTTCGCGTCTTCTGTCCCGACGCAAAGGAAGAGGATATCCGGCAGGCCCTGCAGGATGCACAGCTGACAAAGGTCGCTGCGGCCATGAAGGACGGCCTTGATACAAAGCTCGGCCCCAATGCCTGTTTCTTATCGGGCGGCCAGCGCAGCCGACTGCTCACAGCCCTTGCCATTTCCAACCGAGCCCCCATCATCCTGCTCGATGAGCCGACGTGCGGACTCGACAAAAAAACAGCGTCCGACCTGATGCACGCACTTTTCAGGCGCGTACAGAAAACAGGACAGACGCTACTGGTCATTACGCATGATATAGAAGTTACAGAGAAATTTGCACAGGTGATACGGATTTAACCACTCTGTTTCCTGCTCACTTTAACTCTGTGTCATAGTCTCTGCCCTGAACCATGCGGTGCATGCGGGGCTGGAAAGATGGATTGATGACACTCTTAGCTGGGTCGTACTCGGCCGTATGAATATCCAGGATGTCAAGGAGTGTGTCAATGAAGTCGTCAGTCATGTAAGGACGGTTCACGGCAGCCTGAATGGCCTGCCATTTTTCGGGGTGGTGTTCCTTATAGGCCTTTGAAGCCCAGAAAATCATCGGGATTTCAAGTGTTTCTTTTGTCGGATTCTCCTCGACATGGCCCGAGAAAATGCCGTTGTCATAGACGGCTTCACCATGGTCGGGGATGTAGATGACGAGGGCATCCTTGTCGGCAAATTTCCCCATGAGGCTCGTGACGACAAAGTCGTTGTAGTAAAGCGCGTTCTCATACTGCGCAATTTCCGTGCGTTTTTCCTCCGAGAGCGTATCCTGCGGGGCAGGGATATCGTCCGCTGTGAATTTCGAGAAAATATAGGGGAAGCGCATGTAGTAGAGACCGTGACCGCCCATGAGGTGAATGACGTAAAAATTCTTGGCAGCCGGCTCCTGCAGGGCTTCATCTACCAAAGGAAACAGGGCTTCGTCATAAATGCCGTTGTCTTCATGGGACTCGCGCAGGCGCGTGAAACGGCTGTAATCGCTGCGTCCGGCAAAGAGCTGGGCGACATTGCCCCAGATGCCCGAGCTTTCCTGATTCGAGAGCCAGTACGTCTTGTAGCCCGCCGCCTTCATGACGTCAATCATGTTATTGTGCTCATACCAGGGCTTCTCTGCATCCACATCCGCAAACGTCAAAAGCTTGCGCAGGACGGCAACCGTCGCGGCCTCGGGGCTGATGGTATCGTGGTAAACGGCGAGCTCCCCTTTTTCGTTGAGCTCGTCGAGATTCGGCGTATTTTCGAGCGGATAGCCGTAGAGATGCATGCGGCTGCGGTTCGTCGATTCCCCGAGAATGAAGACGACATACGGCGTATCGCTCTCGTTTTCCGTGATCTCGACATCGGACGCGGCCTCATTCTTGAGTTTTTCAAAGGCCTGGATGTTTTCGACCGAAGTCGTTGTCGCCCTGCCGACACGCACGGCCGGCACATCGAGAGAATCATTTATAATGAAGGAAAAGTAGCTGTGCAGCAGCACGCCGCCCGCCAGCACGGACACGAGCAGTACGATGGGCACGGCGCGCGACAGGCGGTGGCGCGACAAAAACGGGATTTTCACGCGGCCTAAATAGCGGTAAGCAAAAATTCCCAGTACCATGAGCAGAATTGCCGCCGCTACGCCCTGCCAGCCCACATACATGCGGATGAATTCTCCTGCCTCGCGCGGATTCGTCTGCAGCACGGCCGTCACGATGCCCGCACCAATCAGGGAACTGTACTGCAGGATGGAAAAGGTCTCCACGCCGCCAAGCAGCAGCGAGATAAAGAAGGACAGGGCAAACAAAAAACGCCGCAGCTTCCGAATCGGCACGAAACCTAAAATCAGGACATAGAGCTCGATGCCGCCGAACAAAAAAATGGCATCGGTAAAGAGTACCCCGAGCTGCTGTGCCTTGTACATGTGGATATTGAGCCAGACAATCGGGGCAAGATTCAGGATGTAAAGCACCAAAAGAAGCCCCGCCTCATGCTCGACGATATGTGTGCCGCGCGCCCAGGCCCGCAGCAAAAAACGTTTCAATGCCTGCAAATTCCCATCTCCCAGCAAAAATGATATAATATTATATTATACACAACTCAGGAGGAATTTTCATGACTCAGGATGAATTTCATAAATTAGTACATCTCGTGATGGACTCCCCTGCCCATCCGCCCGAAAAGCTTTTCATCGGCGGCATGGACAGCTGGCATGCACGCGCACGTCTCGCCCATTTTCTCGCGATGAAGGGCATTGACAGGACGGATGAAGCTCTCGAGCTCTTCCACAGCGTCGTCGACGCCGATATCAATGAGGAAAAATCGGAAGATGTCGAGGAAAAGGTCTTCGCACTGCAGCGTCTGAGCTCCCTCGAAAAGGAACTCAATAAGGACGATGACGCCCTGCGCCACATCGATATGGCCATCGAGCTCGCCGAATCGACAGATTTTCTCTACAAATATATCCTGCGCGGCGAACTCTGGGCCGACCGCTGGAATCTCATGCACAAGATGAACATGACAAAAGATGCCGAGGCCGAGGTCGATGAACGCATCGAAGCCTTCAAGGACATCCCTGTGCATCACAACAGCTACCTTTACTACGGCTACCGCTTCAAGGCGCAGCTTTCCGCCGAACGCGGCGTGACGCTCGTCGCCAAGGACTACATGCACATGGCCCTGCACGCCATGGAAATCCCGCAGGAATACGAAGCCGGCCTCGAAAAGGCCTTCGCCGCCACGCACGACAACGCCTCGTGGATCCTCACGGAAGTCGACAAGGCCACGCCGAACCCCGACAATCTGCACTGGGATATCTGACCGTTCCGCACAAAAACAGCAAAAATCCGGCTCACCGCATGACAGGAGCCGGATTTTTTTATTGCCGAAGATTGCCGATGATGACGCCGAGGAAAATCAGCACGACACCGAGCCACTGCAGAGGCGCAATGTGCTCGCCGAGCACGAGAAAAGCCATAATCAGGGCCATCGGCAGCTCCGATGAGGTCAGGATGCTGCCGAGCGACGGCCCCGTATGCGGAATGCCGATGGCAAAGAGCAGAGGCGGCAAAGCGATGCCGAAAAGGCCGAGCGGCAGCCCGTAGGGCAGAACTTTCGCGATATCTGCAAACGACAGCAGAAACGCCGGCGGCATCACGCTGAAAACGACCACAGCCGCACCGATTGACATCAAAGCACTCTTGAGAAACGGCGGCACCTCGCAGCCGACGGTACCGCTGACGATCAGGACAAAGGCGTAGCTAACGGCCGACAAAAGGCCCCAAATGATGCCCTGCGTCAAGGCCAACGGTTCACCGCTGCCGAGAAATCCCGCTGCGAGTACGGATCCCGGCAGCAGCACGACAAGGGCCGCGATTTTGCTGCGGCCCGGCAGACGGCGCGTAATGATGCTGTCGAGCACCATGCTGATCCAGACGAACTGAAAAAGCAGAATGACGGCAAACGAG
Organism: Mitsuokella apri; assembly: GCF_051886055.1. Classification (NCBI taxonomy): domain Bacteria; kingdom Bacillati; phylum Bacillota; class Negativicutes; order Selenomonadales; family Selenomonadaceae; genus Mitsuokella; species Mitsuokella apri. Next base: position 22,475 of record NZ_JBJEXT010000069.1, read on the forward strand.
GCCGTAACCGTCTTGAGCGCCGTGTAGTAAAACATCGTCGTGAGGCCGACGGGCAGACCGCAGAGTATCAAAGTCAAAATACGGCGCGGACTCATCCTGACGAGACTGCGGCGCAAAAGCACAACAGTCCACAAGAGCACCATACCGAAAAACACCTGACTGCCGCAGACTTCCGCAGCCGTCAGTCTTGCCGCATAGGCAAGCTTCACAATGGTCGAAAGGATGCCGTAACTGCATCCCCCTAGAAAGACAAGAACAGCGTATTGCAAAAAAATCACTCCCCGATACATCTCCGATTTACAGGCAAAATAAAAGCCAC
>NZ_JBJEXT010000070.1:0-44398 GCF_051886055.1 Mitsuokella apri
CGATGACCTGCATGCCGTAAAGGCTCATGATGTAGGCAATCGTACCGCCGCCGCCGAGGTCGACGCGGCCGAGCTCGGCCAGCTGGAAATGAACGCCGTGTTTGTCGAGCATGCGGCGGATTTCGCCAAGATATTCAGCATTGGCATCATTTGAACCCGACTTGCCGCGCGCGCCCGTGAATTTGTTGAAGACCATGCCGCGGCCGAGATAAGCGACATTCTTCTTATCGTAGGCACTGGCGTAAAGGGCATCATAGGCACTCGAGACATCCGACGAGAGCATCTTTGAGTTGGCAAGGCAGCGGCGCAGGCCGAGCTCGCTGTACTGGCCGCAGGCATTCATGAGTTCCGCAAGGACATTCTCAAAGAAATGCGACTGCATGCCCGTAGCACCGACGCTGCCGATTTCTTCTTTATCAACGAGCAGGCAGCAGGACGTGCGTTTGCGCGGACCATCGCTCTCGAGCATCGCGCGCAGGCTCGTATAAGCGCAGACGCGGTCATCCTGCCCATAGGCGAGAATCATGCTGCGGTCAAAGCCGAGGTCGCGCGCCCTGCCGGCCGGCACGAGCACGAGCTCAGCCGAGAGAAAATCCTCTTCCCCGATACCGTACTTATCCTTGATGAGCTTGAGCACACCGGCCTTGACGGATTCCTTTTCACCATCTTTGAGCGGATAATTGCCGACGAGGATATCGAGGTCCTCGCCTTCGATGACTTTCGCCGCGTTCTTCTTCATCTGTTCCTGCGACAGGTGAATGAGCAGGTCCGTCACGCAGAATACCGGGTCGGTTTCGTCTTCGCCAATCTTAATCTCAACGACGGTGCCGTCTTCCTTAACCACCACGCCATGGAGTGCCAAAGGCAGCGTTACCCACTGGTATTTCTTGATGCCGCCATAATAGTGCGTGTCAAGGTAAGCAAGTCCCCCATCTTCGTACAGAGGATTCTGCTTGACATCGAGACGGCAGGTATCGATGTGCGCCCCGAGGATGGCAAGACCATGTTCCAACGGTTCTGAGCCAATCTGGAACAGCACGATGCTCTTTTTCATATTGACCGCATAGACCTTATCGCCGGCCTTGAGCTTTTCCCCGCTCTTGATAACGTCGGCAAGACTGCGGTAGCCCGCAGCTTCTGCCTGACGCACCGACTCCGCGACACTTTCACGCTCTGTCTTGCAGTTCGACAGAAAATCGCGGTAGCCCGCAGCCAGTGCTTCGAGTGCCTTTTTATCTTCGTCTGTATACGTAGACCAGACGGATTTCTTTTCCTGTTCTGCCATATTCAATCATTCCCTTCGAAATATTTTCTGAGTATCGCCACAAAATCCTCACGCGATACGGCCTTGTTGAAGAGGTCGCGCAGGACGGCACCGTGCACGATGCCGCGCGTGTACCACGTCGCATGCTTGCGCATCTCGCGCGGGCCGACATAATCGCCCTTGTACTTGAGCAAAAGGTCCAGATGGCGCAGAATGATTTCCGCGCGCTCCTGCATCGTCGGCCCCGGGAGTTTTTCGCCAGTTTTGAGATAATGCGTGAACTGGCGGAATATCCACGGATTGCCCTGTGCCGCACGGCCAATCATGACCCCGTCGCAGCCCGTGACTTCGCGGATTTTGTCAAGGTCATCATACGTCCGAACATCGCCGTTGGCGATGACAGGGATATTCACGGCCTTTTTAACCTGAGCGATGATGTTCCAGTCGGCATGCCCCGTGTAGAACTGTTCACGCGTGCGGCCATGCACGGCAATCGCATCGACGCCGGCTGCCTCGGCAAGTTTTGCCATCTCGACGACATTGACAGAAGTATCATCCCACCCCTTGCGCATCTTGACGGTAAATGGCATCTTGACGGCCCTGCGGATGGCCGAAAGGATGGCAAAAGCCTTTTCCGGCTCGCGCATCAGGGCCGAGCCTTCGCCGTTCTTCACGATTTTCGGAGCGGGGCAGCCCATGTTGAAATCGAGAATATCCGCCGTGCCGAGCCCTTCGACAAAGGCCGCGGCCTCAGCAGCCATCTCAGGCGTATTGGCAAAAATCTGCATGGCGAGCGGCCGTTCCGCCGGCTCCGACTGCAGCATCGAGAGCGTCCGCTCATTGCGGAAATGGATGCCCTGCGCCGAGACCATCTCCGCAAAGCAGAGCGGACAGCCCATGTCATGTGCGATGATGCGGTACGCCGTATCCGTCACGCCGGCCATTGGCGCCAGAAAGACCGGCGTCTCAAAATTAAATTCACCGATCTTCATGAAAATGTCCTTTCTGATTGCGTTCGTAAAGCACGCGCAGCCCTGTAAGCGTCAGGAAGTGGTCAATCTTGTCGATGGTCGAAGATTCCTTGGCAATCATGCGCGCCAGTCCGCCCGTCGCGATGACCTTGACCTCTTCTTCGATGCCCATGGACTTCATCTCCCGCTTGATACGGCGGGCAATCTCATCAATCTGACCGACGTAGCCAAAGATGATGCCGGCCTGCATACCCTGTATCGTATTGCGGCAGATGATATTCTTCGGTGGGACGAGCTCGATGCGCGGCAGCTGTGCCGCGCGCTGAAAAAGAGCCTCCGAGCTCGTGCCGATGCCCGGTGCAATGACGCCGCCAAGAAAATCACCGTTGGCGGCGACGACATCAAACGTCGTCGCCGTGCCGATGTCGATGACAATCAGAGGTCCGCCGTACTGCTCATGCGCACCGACGACATTGACGATGCGGTCAGCCCCAATGGCCCGCGGGTTTTCATAGTGAAGGCGTATCCCCGTCTTGATGCCGGGACCGACGATGAGCGGACGCAGGTGAAAGTAACGCTCACACATCTTGATAAACGGCACGACAAGCGGCGGTACCACAGAAGAAATGATGATGGCATGGATATCTGCCATCTCGATGCCCTGATACTGAAACAGGCTGTTGATGAGCATGCCGTATTCGTCGCCTGTCTTCTGGCGGTCTGTTGAAATGCGCCAATGCTTGCAGAGTTCCCTGCCCTCATACGTTCCCATGGCGATATTCGTATTGCCGATATCTAAAACTAATAACAAAATAATCCCCCTGTAAGTCAGTACGTTTCTCCATGCTGCGGACGGATCGAGACGTCGCCGGCAAGGACGCGCCGGCGTCCCTCGGGCGTATCAACGAGAAGAGCCCCCTCCTCGTCAATATCAACGGCCTTGCCGGTAAAGACATCATTCGTGCGTGCGCCAATGACGCGCACATCCTGTCCGAGCGTGATGCTGTAATGACGCCATTCATTGAATACATCGGCAAAACCATCCTGTTCTGCCTTGCTGTAAAGGTCGTCCATGGCTTCGAGTACGGCGCGGAAAAACGGCACGCGCGGAATTTTTTCGCCCTTCATGATGGCCAGCGACGATGCCTTGGCGCGGATTTCCGGCGGAAAATCCTCTTCTTCTATATTGACGTTGATGCCCGTACCGATGATGACGTAGTGGATGCGTTCCATCTCTGCACTCATCTCCGTCAGGATGCCCACGAGTTTTTTCCCCTGATAAAGTACGTCATTCGGCCATTTAATCTGCGCCTTAAGACCAAATTTTTCCATTGCCCTCGCAACGGCCACAGCTGACAGCAGCGTGCATTTTGGCGCGTCCTGCGGCAAAAAGCTCGGGCGCAGAATGACAGAAAACCAAATGCCCTTGCCCTTTGGTGAAAAGAAGGGACGTTCGAGGCGGCCGCGGCCGCTGCCCTGCTCTTCTGCCACGACAACGGTGCCGTCAGGCGCGCCCTGCGCAGCAAGGCGTTTGGCCTCAAGATTCGTCGAGTCAATTTTATCGTAAAAATAAATTTTTTTGCCAAGGCACTTTGTCTTTAAGCCATGCTGGATTTCTTCCGGCAGCAAGAGATCCGGAGCGGTCTGCAGGGCATAGCCGCTGCGCGAATGGCTGACAATGTCGTAGCCCTCGCGGCGCAGCTCCTGAATGTGTTTCCAGACCGCCGTGCGTGAAACACCGAGACGTCTGGCCATCTCCTCACCGGATATATAAGAATCGCCTGCTTCCCTCAGCAGGGCCAATATTTTCGAGCGCAACTGCGCCACCTCCTCATTTGACACCATTTCATTATACACCGTAGTCAGATATAAAAAAAGCAGGAGCTTCCTTGCGTCTGCTCCCACCTTTCGCTATGTTGCGGCAATGAAATTTTATTTATCGTAATGCGTGACGTTGAACTTGGGTTCAGCTTCTTTTTCGTGTTCCTCGTCCGTCTCTTTTGCCTTTGACTCTTCAGCCGCTTCTTCGGCCTCTTCCGTCTTGACTGGCGTCATGGCCGGCGTGCCGTCCTCAGGCTTATCATCCTCCGGCTTATTATCATCATCCGTGTCATCATCGTCCGTGATATGGCCGGTCGTCATGAGCTCTTCGAGCTCCTTCGCCGTCAGCGTCTCACGTTCCATGAGGGCCTGCGCGATAAGTTCGAGCTTATCGCGGTTCTCCGTAATGATCTTGCGGCAGGCTTCATAGGCCTCTTCCATGTACTTGCGGACTTCCTTATCAATCTCGCTGGCTACTTCTTCCGAGTAATTGCGCTGATGATTGAAGTCACGTCCTAGGAAGACCTGATGATTCTGGCTCTCGCCATAAGCAACAGGGCCTAAGACATCGCTCATGCCGTACTGCATGATCATGCTGCGCACGATGCGCGATGCCTGCTGAATATCCTGCGAAGCACCCGTGGAAATCTCCTTCAGGACGACTTCTTCGGCGACGCGGCCGCCCATGGCCACCTTCAGGCGGTCAAGGAGTTCCGAACGCGTGGCGTAATTGCGGTCTTCCTTTGGCAGCATCAGTGTGTAGCCGCCAGCGCGTCCGCGCGGGATGATCGTGACTTTGTGGACAGGATCCGCGTGCTTGAGCATCATGCCGACGAGCGTATGACCGCCTTCATGGTAAGCTGTCAGGCGTTTTTCTTCATCGCTCATGACGTGCGACTTGCGTTCCGGTCCGGCAATGACGCGCTCAATGGCTTCTTCCATCTCGGTCATGCCAATCCGATGCTTGTTGCGGCGGGCCGCTAAGAGTGCTGCCTCATTGACGAGATTCGAAAGGTCGGCACCGGTGAAACCCGGCGTGCGGCGTGCGAGGATATCGAGGTCGACATCATTGGCAATTGGCTTGCCCTTCGTATGAACCTTGAGGATGGCCAGTCTGCCGCGCACATCCGGCTTATCGACGACAATCTGACGGTCGAAACGGCCCGGACGCAAAAGTGCGGGGTCGAGGATATCCGGGCGGTTCGTCGCGGCGATGATGATGATGCCTTCATTCGCTGCAAAGCCATCCATTTCGACGAGCAGCTGATTGAGTGTCTGTTCGCGCTCATCGTGGCCGCCGCCGACACCGGCACCGCGCTGGCGGCCGACCGCATCGATCTCATCGATGAAGACGATGCACGGCGCATTTTTCTTGGCCTGTTCAAAGAGATCGCGGACACGCGAAGCGCCGACGCCGACGAACATCTCCACGAAGTCAGAACCGGAAATTGAAAAGAACGGTACACCGGCCTCGCCGGCTACGGCACGTGCGAGCAAAGTTTTACCTGTGCCCGGAGGGCCGAAGAGCAGTACGCCCTTCGGGATGCGGGCACCGAGTTCGTTGAATTTCTTCGGATGCTTGAGGAATTCGACAACCTCCTCAAGTTCCTGTTTTGCTTCATCCGCACCGGCGACATCGCGGAACGTGACTTTGATCTTGTCTGCGCCGCTCATGCGCGCCCGACTCTTGCCGAACGACATGACACGGCCGCCGCCGCCCTGCGTCTGCTGCATGATAAAGAACCAAACACCGATGAGCAGCAGGATGGGGATGACAGATGAGAACATCTGCGACCACCATGGCGGCTCCGGCGGATTTTCAGCGGCAATATCAATGCCCTTGGCTGTGAGTTTTTGATAAAGATCCGGGTCATTATTCGGCGCGTCCGGCGTAATCGTCGTGAATTCCGTACCATCCGCAAGGGTGCCGTGAATGGTATTCTGGATAATGACGACCTTGGAAACTTCGCCTTCATCTACCTGCTGCAGGAACTGCGTGTACTCCACTTCCTGACGGTTGGTATTCTTGGTCGAGAAATAATCAATGATGGATATCGCGACCAGGATGATGAGCAGATAGAACCCTACATTGCGTAGAAACTTATTCAATCCCTTGTCCTCCTTTGTCTCAGAGCTCTTGCTCTAAGAGCTGGCCCTTATTCGTAGATTTCAGGCTTGAGCACACCGATGTATGGCAGATTGCGGTATTTCTCTGCATAATCGAGGCCATAGCCCACGAGGAATTCATCCGGCACCGTATAGCCGCAGTAATCAATCGGCACATCCACCGTACGGCGCGATGGCTTCGAGAGCAGTGCGCAGAGCTTGACGCTCTTCGGCTTGCGCTCACGGAAGTATTTGAGCAGATAATTCATCGTCGTGCCCGAATCGATGATATCTTCGATGACGATCAGATGTTTTCCTTCAATGTCATAGTCAAGATCCTTTAAAATCTTGACCGTGCCGCTCGTCTCCGTGCCATTGCCATAGCTCGAGGCAATCATGAAGTCAAACTGCACCGGCAGATTGATGCTGCGCACGAGGTCTGTGTAAAAAACAACTGCACCCTTGAGGATGCCTACACAAAAAATCGTTTCCTTGGCATCTTTATAATCTTCCGTAATCTGCGCGCCGAGCTGCGCAACGCGTTTCTTGAGTTCTGCTTCTGAGAAGACGACCTTCTCGATGTCATCCTTCATCTCTCTTGTCATGTTGTTTCCTCTTTTCTTTGTATGTGGAAATATAGGATATTCTTTGTATCATCTGTGACAGGATAACGGCGGCTGCGCCTTTTCCCGACAAGCCAGAGGATTTCGCTGCCGTCCGACAAAAGGAGCAGCTCATCCCGCTTTGTGCGTGGAACCTTGTCATCTATCAAGATGTCTTTTATTTTCTTATGTCCGGCTGGAAGTTCCATGAAATCACCGGCCCTGCGTGTGCGGAAGAGCAGGCTGCGGCTTTCAAGACGGTCAAAGTCCAGATAATATGCCGATGGTCCTGTCTGCAGAGGCTTTTGTGTGAGGATCTTTGCTTCAATTGCATAAGGCCCCCAGGTGACTGTCCCGGGAATTTTGGGTCTTACCGCGCAGGCAGAGATTTTTCTTTGCCCATCGTCCTGCCTGCCCTGCTTTTTCGTCATGGTGAGCAGCTCGTAGCCAAAACAAGCCGTGACCCCTTCCGGAAGCTCCAGCCTCTTACCTGCCTGCTGACCTGCAAGGAGCATGAGACGCATTTTTTCGACATGGGCAAAGCCCAAATCCCGGCCGCTTCCGGCTGTCTCTGCAAAGAGCCGCCGCAGGGCCCGTCGCTGCATGGCCGGATGGTGGCGGCGAAAAGCCACAAGCCTCAGGCCGTATTCTCCTGCCCGACAGGCCGTCAAGTATGGCCAGAGCTCGTCAAGCTGCCGTTCCAGAAAGTCACTGTCCACGCGGGCAAGTTCTGCCAGCTGGCATAACGTGCGCGAGATTTCAGGATTTCTCTGCCGCAAATACGGCAGGACCTCCAGACGCAGAAGATTGCGCGTACAGTCGGGGAGGTCATTCGTCGCGTCGTGGCGCGGCTGCAGTCCTCTTTCCCGGCAATACGCTTCAATCTGACAGCGCGAGGCGAAAAGCAGGGGCCGGATCTGACGGCCGCTGCACGGCAGCATGGCAGAAAGGCCGTCAAGCCCTGTCCCGCGCAGGATGCGCATGAGCACCGTCTCCGCCTGATCGTCGGCATGGTGAGCCGTGGCCAGGACATCTGCCCCGACCCGTTTCACGGTCTGCCAGAGAAAATCATAACGAAGTTCCCGCGCAGCTAGCTCCAATGACTGTCCCTTCTTCGCGGCTGCCTCTGGCACAGAAGCGCGGCCAAGAAAGCAGGGAATGCCATGCTCCTGGCAAAAATCTGCCACAAAAGCCGCATCTGCCTTAGAAACTTCTCCCCGAATGCCATGGTCAAAATGCGCCGCGGTAAGGACAAGCTGGAATTTGGAGCGAAGTTTCATGAGGATATCAAGCAGGGCCAGAGAATCCGGTCCTCCTGAGCAGGCCACGAGTACATGCATGCCCTTTGCCAAAAGGCCATGCGATTTTGCGTAGCGGGCCGTCTCGGCAATCATCTGATTCGTGCTGTCCATATGCTCATCTCCGCGCTTATATTTTCCCAATTCTCAGCCGAAATACATAAAGAACAAAAGCACCCTGTCGACAGAGTGCTTTTATCATTCAGATAGTCAGTCCGAGCGGCGGGATCCGCGGCCTCCGCGTTTCGAGTCAGTCTTACGGCGCAGGTCCGTCAACCTCTCATCACTGTCCTTGAGGAACTTCGAAAGCTTGTCCTCAAATGACGCTGTGGAATTGTTGTAACGGCCGGAACGGCGGAAATCCCGTGGCCCGCGATTCTGCCGCTGCGGACGGAAGGAAGAATTTCCTGCTTGAGCCTGAGCTTCCGGCTTTTTCTCCTGAAGCTGCTTGATGGAAAGGGCAATCTTGCCGCGATCATCGATGCTCAATACTTTAACCTTCACCTTGTCTTTTTCGGAGAGGAAATCATGGACATCCTTGACATAGACATCCGCTACCTCGGAAATATGGATGAGACCGGTCTTGCCTTCCGGCAGTTCTACGAAAGCACCGAAATTCGTGATGCCCGTGACAACACCCTCAACTACATTGCCAACTTCAATGGACAAATTAATTCTTCCTCCTTAAATCGTGATGGAAAATACACGCTTTATTATACCCTTGCGCGACAAAGAGTGTCAAGAAAAGAACGTGATTTCACTCAACGTGAGCCCACAGATTTTCCCGCACTGTACGGCAGTTCCCCCTTGCGGGTCATGCCGAGCTCCTCGCGCGCGATTTTTTCGATATAGTCCAGACGATTGAGATCATCTTTTTCCTTCACGAGTTTCTCATGCTCTGCCTTAGCGGCAGACAGCCGTTCTTCCGCCGCTGCCTGGTCCACGCTGACCTGATTGAGATAGATCTGCTGCTTGACGAGGATGACGGCAAAATACCCGATGATAATGACCAGCAGGATGATAAACCAGTTGATGATGCCCTTTCTGTGCCCTTTTTGTATTTTCATGAAATCAACTCCTCCTGAAGCAGGGATGTGAGGTCTGACGCTATTTCCAAAGCCGCCCGCGGCTTTGCGCAGGCATGGGCTTTTTCGCTCATGACCTGCAGCGCATTGCCCCATAACAGATTTTCTACCGCTCTGGCCAAGTCCTCACGCGGATGCAGCCAGACAGCAGCCCCATTCTGTGTCGCATAGATGGCATTTTCCGTCTCAGGCCCCGGAATCGGGTCATGCAGCAGCATGGGCAGCCCCAGCACGAACGCTTCGCTGATGGTCAGGGCTCCCGGCTTTGTAATCAAAAGGTCCGCTGCCCGCATGAGGAAATGGACCTGGTCCGTATAGCCCCAGACAAGGACCTGATGATGCGAGACAAGTCCCATGTCCTGAACGCGGTCCTTCAGCCGTTCGTTGCGGCCGGCAACGACGAGGATGGTAAGGCGTTTCTCGATTTTCTCGAGGTCCCTGAGATTCGACTCAATGCCGCCAAGCCCCAGCCCTCCGCCCATGAGCAGAATGGCAGGCTGCCCCTCGGGGATGGCCATGGCCCGGCGCACGCCCGCCTTATCTTTCATATCCTGCAGGACACCGGCAACGGGAATGCCCGGCACCATCAGGGTATCGACGGCAAAGCCATGACCGATCATGCCCATGCGCATCTCTTCCGTCGCCATGTAGTAGCGGTCAACTGCAGGGTAAAGCCAGATCTGATGCAGGGAATAATCCGTCATGACCGTGGCCAGATGATAATGCTCCTGCTGACGCCTCTTGAGAAGCGATGCTGCTCCTTCCGGAAAAGGATGTGTGCAAAGCACGAGATCCGGCTCATAGCGCCGCACGAGTTTTTTCATCGCCGGCATCATGACATAAGCAAAGGCATTCTGTACGAGAGTGCCTCCCGAAGACCCCCCCGATAATTTATAAAAGACATCGTAGAGGTTCGGCACGAAGGCCAGCATGACGAGGTAAAACTTCTTCATGAACCAATGGATGCGTGAAATGCGCGAATCCATGAAGTCCACCGTGGTGATTTCGGCTTCCGGCAGCAGCCGGCGCAGTTCAATCTCTATGGCTTCAGCCGCTTTGATATGCCCCGAACCGATGGATGCGGTCAAGATAAGGATGTTTTTTTTCAAGCCGTCAGCCCTCCATCGATGCCGTAGACAGCACCTGTCACAAAAGAAGCACGCGCGGACGCCAGGAAGACAGCCAGGGATGCCGCTTCCGCGGGCGTGCCAATGCGTCCGAGCGGATAAACCGAGGCCATTTCCTGCAGGCTCTTTTCACGTTCTGCTCCCCGGCCAAGCTGCGCCTCCGTAAGGGGCGTCAGAATATCTCCCGGTGCAATGGCATTGACGCGTACACCAAAGGCTGCCGTTTCCAGAGCCAGAGCACGGGTAAAAAGGACCACAGCCCCCTTGCTCGCGCAGTAAGCCGCACAGAAATAGTTGCCATGCACGCCGGCATCGGAAGCGACATTGACAATATTTCCCCGCGCACGCTTGAGGTGCGGCAAGGCAGCCTTCGACAGATGAAAGACGCCCTTGACATTGATATCAAGTATGTCCGTAAGTGTCTCTTCTTCCAGGTCTTCCAGAGCTCCTTCTTTGTATATGCCGGCTGAATTCACCAATACATCGAGGCGCCCAAAATGAAGAACGGTCTCGGCCACGGCCTGACGGCAGTCTTCTTCGCTGCGCACATCGCCGGCACAGAAAAGAATTCTTTCGGGCTCTGCAGACTCCCGCAGGCTTTCGACTGCTGCCAAACCGCGTTCTCTTGAACGCCCCATCAGCACAACGGCAGCTCCCTCCTGCAGGAATTCTTTCGCTACCTCAAGACCGATGCCCGAGGTTCCACCTGAAATCAGCACGACTTTTGCTGCCAATCCGAGCTCCACGCGTATCCCTCCAATACAACAAGAAGCCGGGCTCCCAAGGGAACCCAGCTCCTCATAACCAAGCCAGATTATGCATTCACAGCATCTTTCAGGGCCTTGCCAGCCTTGAACACCGGATTCTTCGAAGCCGGAATCTGGATCGTCTCGCTCGTGCGCGGGTTGCGGCCCGTGCGAGCAGCGCGCTCCTTGACTTCAAACGTACCGAAGCCAATCATCTGTACTTTATCGCCTTCAACCAGTGCCTGCTGAACGCTCTCGAAAAGTGCATTTACAGCCTTTTCAGCATCTTTCTTCGTCAGACCTGCTTTTTCAGCAACGCTAGCTACCAATTCAGTTTTATTCACGATCGTAGCCTCCTTAAATAATTGTTTTACTTATGTTGGCAGATATTCGTGATGTATCACGTTTTTTCCTGCCTGCTTATCAAAATTTAGCAGAAAACCCTTGAAAAATCAAGGGTTTTCGGAAAAATAAACAAAAACAGGCCCTAAAAACCTCATTTTGCCGGTATAAAAAGGCTCGTCAGATGGTCAACATCTTTCTGGCGGTCGAGCTCGTAAAGTGGAATTTTGCGGATGGATTCGTCCGGCAAAGCCAGATTATGAATATACGTAACCTCGTATTCGTCAGGATAGAGATCCATGAGCATGAGTTTCGTATCCGACGCGATGATGGGGTCATATACCTGCGTGATGACGAGCGACTGCGCAGGGCGGTCCTTGAGCGTATTGACATCTTCCGCATCGAGGATCGTAAGGCCTTCGATGGGGTCGATGCCAAGGCGCGTGTACAGGACTTCGACAAAGCTCATGCCCGGCAGGATTTCTACCGTCACCGGACTCGCTTTGGCCATTTCACGCAGCAGCACGACCGTGCGTTCTGCAACCAGGGGGCTTCCGGGCACGGCGTAGACGATATCGCCCTCTTCTTCCGCGCGGCGCAGAAGGTCTTTGGCGATATGCGTGTAAAGGGTTTCAAAATCCGGTGCTTCCTCATAGAAACCATCATACGTCGAGAACGTCAGGCCCCGTTTTTCAATTTCCTCTGCGGTCGGATGGATGCGCGTGCGCAGCACAAGGTTTTTCGCCTGCTGCATGAGCTGCCATGACTCAAGCGTGATGAGGCCAAAACGCCCGGGGCCAAGACCGACAACTGTGATTTTTTCCTGTTTCATATTATGCTTTCGTTTCCTTTCTTCCCTTTGCCTTATCCACCTGTGCCGCGGCTCTTTCCTGCAGAGCTGTTTCATCACCTGCAGCCAGCATGAGCACGCGCGTGACAAAATTCGTGATATTGTTCTTATAGCGGTCGCTCAGGGCAAAACGCAGGCCGTTTTTATCGGGCAGACTGCGCATTCTTTTGCCAAAGAGCTTGGAGAGCGCCAGCATCCCCTTGGCCGGCATATGCTTCTGCGGCAGGAAATAAATGTCAAGTGCCAGCGGCAGCTGCTTGATGGCGCGGATGCCGAGCTCACGCGCATAATTCTTGATGCGCGCGACTTCCAGAAGATGCATGACGGGCTCCGTCGGGTCGCCAAAGCGGTCGATGAGTTCATCGAGCAGGACGCGGATTTCCTCGTTCTTGCGGATGGCGGCAATGCGCTGGTAAATCTCGATCTTATGCATGGCATCGGCGATGAAGTCCCCATCGATATAAGCTTCCGTCTGCAGGTCTATGAGTGGCTCCGGCGGTGCTTCTTCCGGCGCTTTGCCATTCTGCAGGCGTTCCACGGCTTCTTCGAGGAGCTTGCAGTACATCTCAAAACCGACACTGGCGATATGGCCGTGCTGCTGTGCACCCAAAAGATTGCCTGCACCGCGGATTTCAAGATCACGCATGGCGATCTTGAAGCCCGCACCGAGCTCGGCAAATTCCTTCATGGCCTGCAGTCGCTTTTCGGCCGTCTCCGTGAGAATCTTGTCGGCTTGATAGACAAAATACGCAAAGGCCATATGATGCGAGCGGCCGACGCGGCCGCGCATCTGATAGAGCTGTGACAGGCCGAAATGGTCGGCATTGTAGACAATGATGGTATTGGCATTGGCTACATCGAGGCCGTTTTCGACAATGCTTGTCGCGAGCAGAATGTCGTAATCCCCTTCATAAAAGTCCATCATGACATGCTCGAGCATTTCCTCAGGCATCTGGCCATGCGCTGTCTGGATGCGGGCTTCCGGCACGAGCGAGGCAATGTGGTCGCGCATGCGGTCAATCGTATCCACGCGGTTGTAAATGAAATAAATCTGGCCGCCGCGCTTCATCTCGCGCCGAATTGCATTGGCGATAATCGTGTCGTTGTTCTCCACAACGTACGTCTGTACGGGGAAACGCTCCGCCGGCGGCGTCTCGATGATGCTCATGTCGCGCGCACCGACAAGAGACATGTGCAGCGTGCGCGGAATCGGCGTGGCTGAAAGCGTCAGCACATCGATGCCGGCAGCCAGTTTGCGGATTTTGTCCTTCTGCTTGACGCCAAAGCGCTGCTCCTCATCGACAATCAGAAGGCCAAGATCTTTCCAGATGACTTTTTTCTGATTGAGGATGGCATGCGTGCCGATGAGGATATCGACCTGCCCGAGGCGGACTTTCTCGAGCGTCTCCTTTTGCTGTTTGGCCGTGCGGAAGCGGCAGATGACGTCGATGACCGGCGCAAAACCCGTAAAGCGCGTCGTAAACGTCTGGTAATGCTGCTGAGCCAGGACCGTCGTTGGCACGAGCACGGCCACCTGCTTGCCGTCCATCGCTGCCTTATAGGCCGCGCGGATGGCGACCTCGGTCTTGCCAAAGCCGACGTCGCCGCAGAGCAGTCTGTCCATCGGTTTTTCTTTTTCCATATCGGCCTTGATTTCGGCGATAGCCCGCAGCTGGTCCTCTGTCTCCTCGTAGGGGAACGCATCTTCAAAATCGCGCTGGCTGCTGTCATCCGGCGGGAAGGCATGACCTTTCGCCTGTTTGCGCTTGGCATAAATCTCGATGAGCTTTTTGGCGATATCTTCGACGGATTTTTTTGCCCTTGCCTTCGCTTTGACCCATTCCGTGCCGCCCATGCGGTGCAGGCGCGGCACTTCTCCCTCCGAGCCGATGTACTTCTGCAGGAGACTGACCTGGTCCGTCGGTACAAAGAGCTTGTCGTCGCCTGCGTACTGGATGTGCAGGTAATCCTTGTGGATGCCGCCGACATCGAGCGTTTCCACGCCGAGGTATTTGCCGATACCATGACTCTCGTGTACGACGTAGTCGCCCGGCTTAATGTCGCGGAAATGTGAAATTTTCTCGCCGTAATCACTGTGGCTGCGCACAGCTGTACGGCGTTTATGACGGCCAAAGATATCCTTTTCCGTCACGACGACGAGGCGCGCCGAAGCCATCTCAAAGCCCGTGAGCAGGGCTCCCTGCCGAATGTTGATGGCATCGTCGCGCAGGGGCTCACTCATTTTCCCAATCAGGGAGGGAATGCGGCGATGTGCAAAGAATTCACGCAGGCTGTTCGTCTTTTCTTTGTCACTTAAAAGCACGAGTACACGCTGTTTCTGCGACAGCCAGCGATGTGCCTCATTTTCCAGAAGGTCCATCTGACTGCGGAACGGCGTCATCGTCGTGGCCGTCACGCCGATATTTTCCACGGGCGCCGCTCCCGGTACCTGCTGCAGCAGCAGGGCTATATAGATGATGCGGTTGCCCTGTGCGGCCTGCAGGAGTTCCTCCCAGCTGAAGATTTTTTCCTTGATATCCGGATTTTCCTTGACCAGCGTGCGTATCGTGTCGCGGATACGGGTCGGCTCGTCAAAGAGCACCGTGCCCCTGCCCTCCAGATACGAAAGAAAATTTTCGGGCCTGCCGGAGCTGTCTGTCTGCGCGAGAGGCATAATGGTCACAGCGCTGATGTTCTTGATGGAGCGCTTCGTCTCGATATCAAATTCGCGCAGTGAATCAACCTCATCGTCAAAATACTCGAGACGTACCGGTGCTGCCGCATTGATGGCAAAAATATCGACAATGCCGCCGCGCACGCTGAACTGGCCGACTCGCTCGACCTCGTCTGTATTTTCATAGCCGAGATCGACAAGGCGGTGCAGCAGCTCCTCGCGCGGCACAACATCCCCCATGCGCAGGGAAAGTGAGAGTCGGGCAAATTCATTCCTTCCCATCCCCTTCTGCACAGCAGCCTCTGTCCTTGCGAGCACGATGAGCTGCTCACCGCGCATCAGGCGTCCCAGCACCTCCATGCGCCTGGCCGCGCGTTCCTGACTTTTGGCCGCTGCCTGCACCTCAAAATTATCGACTTCCGGCAGCTCCACGACCGGAACTTCCGGTAAAAGCAGGGATAAATCCTCTTTCCAGTCGGCCAGGGTCTCTGCAGAATGGCAGACAATGGCCATCATCTGCGGCTTAGAGGCATAGCAGGCTGCCACAGCAGCATGTTTCTGCGAGCCGCCCAGTCCATAAATCAGTGCTTCTGCCTTTTCTCCTATTGTATAATCCCGCAGACGCTGCAGCGCACCATCCTGCAGCATCGCGGCAAATAATGCATTCATGAATACGATACCTCACGTCAAAAAGACCCGGGAAACCGGGTCTTCTCTATGTTATGTCGTTTTTTACTGCTCAAGGGCTGCCTTAAGGAAGTCGCGGAACAGCGGATGCGGATTGTTCGGGCGCGACTTGAGTTCCGGATGTGCCTGCGTAGCCACGAACCAAGGATGATCCTTGACTTCAATCATCTCGACAAGGCTGTCATCCGGCAGCGTGCCGGCGATGACCAGGCCTTTTGCCTGCAGAGCTTCGCGGTATTCGTTGTTGAACTCAAAGCGATGGCGGTGACGCTCATGGATGAGGTTCGTGCCATACGCCTCTTCGGCGTGCGTGCCGTTCGCGAGCTTGCACGGATACGAACCGAGACGCATCGTGCCGCCTTTTTTGACAATGCCCTGCTGGGATTCCATCAGCGAAATGACAGGATGCGTCGTCTCCGGGTTGAATTCTGTCGAATCGGCATCCGTCATGCCGCAGACATGACGGGCAAATTCAATGACCGCGCACTGCATGCCAAGGCAAAGGCCGAGGAATGGGATTTTATGTTCACGCGCATACTGAATGGCCTTGATCTTGCCTTCAATGCCGCGGTTGCCAAAGCCGCCCGGCACGAGAATGCCCTTGCAGCCGACAAAAACTTCATCGAGATCGATATCCGGATTTTCCTCGATTTCTTCCGCGTTGACCCAGTTGATCTTGACCTGCGCATCGTTGGCAATGCCGCCGTGATGCAGGGCCTCCGTAACAGAGATATAAGCATCCGGCAGTTCGACGTATTTGCCGACAACGGCAATCTTGACGCGTTTCTGCGGATGATTGATTTTATAGACCATCTTTTCCCAGTCGCTCATATCGGCCGGACCATAGTCCATGTTGAGCTTCTTGAGAGCGATCTTATCGAGGCCCTCTTTCTGCATCATCAGAGGGACTTCATAAATCGTCGAAGCCGTGCGGTTCTCAATGACAGCTTCCGGCTGCACATCGCAGAACATGGCAATCTTGTCCTTCATCTCCTTGGAGATGGTCTTCTCCGTGCGGCAGACGAGAATATCCGGCTGGATGCCGATGGCGCGCAGCTCCTTGACGCTGTGCTGGGTCGGCTTCGTCTTGAGCTCGCCGGCTGCCGAGATATACGGCAGGAGCGTCACATGGATGTAGAGCGTGTCGTTCGGGCCAACTTCTTTCTTGACCTGACGAATGGCCTCAAGGAACGGCTGACTCTCGATGTCGCCGACCGTGCCGCCGATTTCCGTGATGACGACATCGGCGCCATCCGCCTTAGCGACATCATAGACCTTCTGCTTGATTTCATTCGTAATATGAGGAATGACCTGTACCGTCGAGCCGAGGTATTCGCCCTTGCGCTCTTTATTCAATACGGACCAGTAAACCTTACCCGTCGTGATATTGGAATTCTTCGTCAGGTTGATGTCGATGAAACGCTCGTAGTGGCCGAGATCCAGATCCGTCTCCGCACCATCGTCCGTGACAAAGACCTCACCATGCTGGTAAGGGCTCATCGTACCCGGGTCAATGTTGATGTACGGGTCGAACTTCTGGATTGTGACCTTGATTCCCCGGCTCTTCAAGAGACGGCCGAGCGATGCGGCCGTAATGCCCTTGCCCAGGGAAGAAACAACGCCACCGGTAACGAAAATATACTTTGCCATGGAACTGCCTCCTGCTTGTTCTTTGAAACACATGTTGACTATTCTAACCCCAATGCCCGCGGGGTGTCAAGACGCTATTATTCCTGGATGCTCTCGAGCTTCTTTTTGCGGTTGCTGCTGGCCTTCGCTGCAGCCTTGCTCGAACCAGACGTCGAACGGCTCGTGTGCGTGCGCTTGACTTCCGGCGGATTCCATTCCGTAAGTCCCCACTGGCCTTCGCCTTCATAATGGAAACGACTGTCCATGTTGATGAGCGTGTAGACTTCCGAGATGGCTGCCGACAGAGACTGTACCGGCTTGTGCGTCTTCTCGATGACGTCGAGGACGAGGTCCTTGTAGTACATCGTCTTGCCTGCCTGAGACAGGATGTAATAAGCAACATCAACTTCTGAGCTTTTCAGAAAATCCATTTATATATCTCCCTTCGCAATACTGCGTGACTGATGACTTACATATGCTCCGGCGCCGATACACCGAGGATGCCGAGGCTGTGGCGGATGACATGAGCCGTGACCGTGACCAGGGCCAGACGTGCTTCGGCCAGGTCATGGTCAACGCCCATGATGCGGCATTTATTGTAGAAGCTGTGGAACAGAGCCGCGAGGTCGTAGCTGTAACGAGCGATACGCTGCGGTGCATAATCGTCAGCTGCCTTTTTGACTTCCTCCGGATACTCCTCAATCTTCTTGATGAGGGCGACTTCGCTCTCATCTGTCAAAAGCTCGAGCTTCGGCGTCTTACCGAGGACGAGATGCGTCTCTTCGGCCTGACGGAAGATGCTGCAGATGCGCGCATGAGCATACTGGATGTAGTAGACCGGATTGTCGTTCGACTTTTTCTTCGCGAGGTCAAGGTCAAAGTCGAGCTGGCTGTCGAGCGAACGCATGAGGAAGAAATAGCGGGCAGCATCCGTGCCGACTTCTTCCATGAGTTCGTTGAGCGTGACACTCTGGCCCGTGCGCTTGCTCATCTTGACGAGCTCGCCGCCGCGGTAGAGACTGACCATCTGCAGAAGGAGCACCGTGAGCTTCTTCGGGTCATGACCGAGGGCCTGCATCGCTGCCTTGACGCGGCAGACATAGCCGTGATGGTCCGCGCCCCAGATGTTGATGAGACGGTCAAAGCCGCGTTCGTACTTGTTGTGATGGTAAGCGATATCGGCCGCCAGGTACGTCGGTTCGCCGTTATCGCGGATGACCACGCGGTCTTTATCGTCGCCATAGGCCGTCGATTTCAGCCAAAGCGCGCCGTCCTTCTCATAGATATCGCCTTTATCCTTGAGAATCTCGACGACGTGGCGCACAGCATCCGGATGCAGCGTGCGCTCACTGAACCAATGGTCAAACGTCACATGGAACTTCTCGAGGTCTTCCTTGAGAATGGCGAGTTTCTCATGATACGCGAGGTCCTTGAAGATGGCGAGGCGCTCGTCTTCGCTCATCGAGAGGTACTTATCGCCATCGCGGTCAATGATGCGCTGAGCTGTGTCGATGATGTCCTGGCCATGGTAGCCGTCTTCCGGGAATTCTACTTCTTTGCCAAGAAGTTCAAGATAGCGCGCATTGACAGAACGCGCAAGGTTGTTCATCTGGTTGCCCGCATCATTGATGTAGTACTCGCTCTCGACGGGATAGCCGGCAGCGCGCAGCAGATTGACCAGAGCCGAACCAGCGGCAGCGCCGCGGCCGTGTCCGACATGCAGCAGGCCCGTCGGGTTTGCACTGACGTATTCGACCTGAATTTTAGGATGAGCCACTTTCGGCAGATTGCCAAAATTTTCTCCCGCTGCGAGAATTTTCTGGAACGAATCGTAGAGCACATTGCCCTTAAGGTAGAAATTCAGGAAACCCGGTCCGGCAATCTGCGTGTGGTCAAGCCAGTCTCCCTTGATACGGCTGGCAAGAACTTCAGCAATCTGGCGCGGGTTCTTGTGGAAGACGCGTGCCGACTGCATGGCAAAATTCGTCGCAAAATCACCAAATTCCTTCTGCGGCGGCACCTCGAGAACGACCTGCGGCAGCTCACCCGCCGGCAGGGCCCCATCGTTTATGGCATCGCACGCGGCCTTTTTAATGGCCTCTGTCAATATGTCTTTGATTTCCAAAAAACTTCCTCCTATCATGATCGTCATGTATCGTGCTTTCGTGTTCTGCCCCTCACCTGGCCAGGGCCGGATTTACGGGCAGTCTTCTTCTATTTCAATATGAAGTCTGTTTTGACTCTGGAAGGCACCGTTGACCCACAAGCCGTAGCGAATATCTACGCTGCCTGCAACATCACCGTAATGAACCGATAACGCTTCTGTGCGCACCGCTAAATCGATATTGCCATAGGGCGTGCGGTAAACACTCTTATGCTCCCTGCCCGCCTCAAAGCGCTGCTCCTGTTCCAAAGGCCCCCTGCGCAAAAGCGTCATCATATCTTCATCTATTTTGAGCACAGTGGAAACTTTCGTGCCCTGCTGGAGACTTTCATCTTCATAAATGACATAGTGCTTGCCGCGATGAAAATAATGATGGCCCTTTGCTTCGGTGCGGATGCTGTCTTTTTTTCCTTCGGCATCCTGCCAGGACCCCCTGACTTTTACGACGACCGGTTTCTTTTCACTCATCCGCCTGCCCCCTTTTATACATTGTATACTATTATATCCCAAACGGTCGAGCCTTGCCAACTAAAATTTTATGCCAGAAAGCTGCCCAATGGCTGCTTTCTGGCATCTTCCTAAAATATCTGCCTTTTTCTCTTATCGGTCCGCTGTATCACATGCGCGAAAGAATCTGGCGGGCTACATAAACGCCGCTGGCACCTGCCTGCGAAAGGCCGCGCGTGACGCCGGCACCATCGCCTGTCGCAAAGACATTGCGCAGCTTTGTCTCAAGCTGATGCGAAAGCACGACACGGGCACTGTAAAACTTGACTTCCACACCGTAGAGCAGGGTATCGTCATTCGTCATACCCGGTGCCACATAATTGAGTGCCTGAATCATCTCAATGATGTTGTCGAGATGGCGCTTTGGCAGCACGAGGGAAAGGTCGCCTGGCGTCGCAGCCAGCGTCGGCTTCGTAAAGCTCTTGCTCAGGCGGTGCGTATTCGTGCGGCGTCCCTTGATGAGGTCGCCATAGCGCTGCACGATGATGCCGCCGCCGAGCATGTTCGAGAACGAAGCGATGCGTTTGCCATACTGATGCGGGGCTTTGAAAGGCTCCGTGAAATGATTCGAAACGAGCAGGGCAAAGTTTGTGTTATGGCTCTGCAGTTTCGGGTCGCTGTAGGAATGGCCGTTGACCGTCACGATGCCGTCTGTATTCTCCATGACGACATGGCCGTGCGGGTTCATGCAAAATGTGCGGACAAAATCACCGTACTGCTTCGTGCGGTACAGGAGCTTTGCCTCGTAGACCTGGCTTGTGATGTCATTCCATACCTCATCCGGCACTTCCACGCGCACACCGACATCGACGCGGTTGTTTTCCTGCTCGATGCCAAGACGGCTGCATTCATTCGAGAACCATTCCGCGCCGGCACGTCCCGGGGCCACGACGAGGAAATCCGCCTCAATTTTCTCCCCGTTCTCGAGATCCAGCTGATTGTTGCCCTGCCCATCCGATTCAATATGAGCCACGGGGCATTCAAAGCGGAACTCGACCTTTTCTTTCAAATATTCATACGTCTGCTCGAGCATGCGCAGATTATTCTCCGTGCCGAGATGGCGCACACTCGCAGAAAGAAGGTGCAGGTCATGCTGCAGCGCCAGCTTGCCGATGTCCGAGCCCTTCGTCGTAAAGACCTTGGAAGGTGCACCGTGTTTCATGTTGATTTTATCGACATAGTCAATGAGCTCCATGACCTCGTCATCCGGCAGATACTCATTGAGCCAGCCGCCAAACTTCGTCGTGAAATTGTACTTGCCGTCGGAGAAGGCACCGGCACCGCCAAAGCCGCGCATGATGCTGCAGGGCTTGCAGCCGATGCAGCTCTTGACCTTGCCTGCGGAAATCGGGCATACGCGGTGGTAGATATCCTTGCCGCTCTCAAAGACAATAACATGAAGCCCCGGCTTTTTCTCCACAAGTTCATAAGCCGCCATGACACCGGCAGGGCCGCCGCCGACAATTGCCACATCGTATTTTTTCATCAAAAAGCCTCCTAATAAAATCCCCTCAGACAAGGAATGTCTCTCTTTAAATCTGCACACAGCAAAAGAGCGCAGTTGCTTTTGGCCCTGCCATACGTGAGTCCGGGCCGCCCCCTGCGTTCAAACCTTATGTATTATACCCGCAAAGCCTTACGATTGCAAGCATTTTTTATTGATTTTCAAAAAAAATGTACACAATGCCCTATTTTTATACCTTCTATACAAATAAGTATTGCATTTTACCTCGTTTTTCCCATATAATTGAACTATTCTTGTAAACTTATTTTATTATAGAAAGAAATGGGGGATTCATTTTGACTCATGATCTTACCATCATCAATACCTTTGTGCTCTACATCGGTTTCATGATGGCCATCGGCGTGTACTATTACCGCCGTACCCGCAATATGAGTGATTATTTCCTTGGCAACCGCAAACTCGGTGCCTGGGTCACCTCGCTCTCTGCCGAAGCTTCCGATATGAGCGGCTGGATGCTCATGGGCGTGCCGGGCTATGCGTATCTGGCCGGCCTCAACGCAGGCTGGATTGCCGTCGGCATCGCTATTGGCACCTGGGCCAACTGGCATTTTGTCGCCGCGCGTCTCCGCAAATACACGGAACTCGCCAACAACTCGCTGACACTGCCGGAATTCCTGCAGAATCGCTTTCATGACAAGTCGGGACTTCTGCGCATCGTGCCGGCCATCTTCATCCTGATTTTCTTCGTCATCTACACATCCTCAGGCTTTGTCTCGGCCGGCCGCCTCTTTGAAACGGTCTTTGGCATTCCTTATCAGTATGCCATTTTCATCGGTGCAGGCTCCGTCGTCTTTTACACCCTGGTCGGCGGCTTTCTCGCCGTTTCCCGCACGGATTTCATCCAGGGCGTTATGATGTTCTTTGCCATCCTCGTCGTGCCGATTTGCGGTGCCATGCAGTGCGGCGGCTTTGAGTCCACGATTGCTGCGATTCAGAATGTACAGTCCACGATGCTTGAGCCGTTGACAAAGCCAGATGGCTCCACGATGAACTTCATCGAACTCATTTCCCTCTTGGCCTGGGGCATCGGCTACTTTGGCCAGCCGCACATTCTCGTGCGCTTCATGGCCATCCGCACGTCAAAAGAAGTCAAGCAGGCCACGCATATCGCCATGACCTGGGTCGTCCTTTCCCTCGCTGCGGCTGTCGCCGTCGGCATGGTCGGCCGCGTTTATCTTTCCACGCCGCTTGAAGGTACGGCCTCTGAGACAGTCTTCCTCGTCATGACGAACGAGCTCTTCCCGCCGATTGCCACGGGCCTGATTCTCTCGGCCGTCCTCGCCGCCATCATGAGCACGGCTTCTTCGCAGCTGCTCGTCGCCGCCTCGGCTTTTGCTCAGGATTTTTACCGCACACTGCTGCGCAAGGATGCCGAGCAGAAAGAGCTCGTCTGGATTTCGCGCGCGAGTGTCCTCGTCATCGCGAGCCTCGCGATTTTCCTCGGACTCAATCCGAATAATTTCATCCTCGACATGGTATCCTATGCCTGGGCAGGCTTCGGCGCTGCCTTTGGTCCGGCACTCCTGATGAGCCTGTTCTGGCGCCATACGACAAAATACGGCGTACTCGCCGGCATCATCGTCGGCGGTGTTACCGTCCTCGTCTGGAAGCAGTTTGCTCTCTTCGGCCTCTATGAGATCGTACCGGGCTTCCTGTTCTCCGCTCTCGCCATCTGGGTCGTCAGCTGGCTCGACCGCGTGCCGGAACGTTCCATCCTCGAAACATTCGACAAGGTCGGACAGAGCAAGATTTAAGCATTTTGCACATAAAAATCCCCATCATCCACAGAAGATGATGGGGATTTTGTGTATAAGTCAGTTCGTGAAAATTATCCACAGGGCTTGCTTTTTCTTTTTCATGAGCAGCGGATACTTTATCAGAGCAGATAACGCAGCCATACATAAGCGCTCGAAATGGCAATGGTCATGATCATGATTGGGAAAGCAATCTTCATGAAGCCAAGGAACGACATCTGTTTGCCGCGCTGCGCTGCCATCGAAGCGACGACGACGTTGGCGCTGGCGCCGATGAGCGTGCCGTTGCCACCGAGGCAGGCACCGAGTGCGAGCGACCACCACATCGGGTCGAGATTCGTAAGGCCCATCTGGCCCATATCCTGAATGAGCGGAATGAGCGTAGCAACAAACGGGATGTTATCAATAAAGGCCGAAGCAAAGGCACTCATCCAGAGAATCAGCATGGCCGTTGCATTGACGCTGCCATTCGTGAGCTTGATAGCCTCTGCCGCGAGGAACTTGATGACGCCCGTCTCGACAAGAGCACCGACGAGAACAAAGAGTCCGGCAAAGAAGAAAATAGCGGTCCATTCAATCTTGGAAAGCACTTTCGTGATCATGCCCTCATCACGCGTGTAAGTGATGAGCAGCAGGAGACCGGCACCAGAGAGTGCAGCCGTTGCCGTCTGCAGGCCGAGATAGCCATGAACAACGAAGAGGCCAATGGTCAGGGCAATGACGAAAAGGCATTTCTTCAGGAGTTTTGGATTGGCAATCTGGCTGTGCGCGTTGAGGCGCATGACCTTTTCCTGCAGATCCGGCTGCGTCTTGAGTTCTTTGCCATAAATCGCGATGAGCACGAGTTCGACAACAAAGAAAATCAGGACGGCGATACCGGAGAGGTTTGCCATGAAGTCCATGAAGTTCAGGCCGACAGCACTGCCGATCATGATGTTCGGCGGGTCACCGATGAGCGTGGCCGTACCGCCGATATTCGAAGCCAGGATCTGGGATATCAGATACGGCTTGACATCGACCTTGAGCTGTGCCGTGATACTGAAGGTAATTGGCACCGTCAGCAGGACGGTCGTGACGTTATCGAGAAAGGCCGAGCAGACCATGGTCAAGGCTGACAGGGCAACCAGCAGGGCAATCGGGCGTGCCTTGACTTTCTTGGCCGACCAGATTGCCAGGAAATTAAAAAGTCCCGTTTCACTCGTGATATTGACGATAATCATCATGCCCATGAGCAGGCCGAGTGTATTGAAGTCAATATGACGAATTGCTGTATCCTGATCGATGACACCGAACAGGATCATGAGCATAGCACCAAAGATACCGACAATGGTTCGATGAACCTTTTCTGAAATGATCAGTGCGTAAGCAGCAACGAAGATGACGATTGCAATCGTCGTTGTACTAACCAATAGAATCCACTTCTTTCCCTAAAAACTTCCCTATTTATTTCTTATACTTCGGGATCAGCACGATATTCTCGCCATCGCGCTTGATCTTGAAGGTATAATTCTTGATATCCGCGCGAAAGAGTTCCATCTTAAGCTGCAGGAGGGCTTTCGCGAGTTCTTCTGTAAGCTGTGGGGTGAAGCCGGCGCGCAGGAAGTCAGCAGACGGCGTTACCTGTTCCTGCTGTTTCTTCTTCGCTTTTTTCTCAGCCGCAATGAAGCGGTCTTCTATGGATGTATCTTCTACATAATCCTTGAACATGTCCTTGTCGGACAGATTCTTAGGGATCTTAGACATAAACGTCACCTTCTATAAGATTTCAATATGGTATCCTTGCAGCACTTATTTATTGACTTTGGCCCAGCTGTCACGCAGTCCGACCACGCGGTTAAAGACCAGATGCTCAGGTGTCGTGTCAGGATCCACGACAAAATAGCCAACGCGCAGGAACTGGTAATGCGTGCCAGCTGCCGTGAGCTTGACAGAAGGCTCAATCAGGGCATTATCGATGACCTTCAGAGAGTTCTTGTTGAGGGCAGCGATAAAATCCTTCGGCACATTGCCGTTCTCATCGGTCTCAATGAGATAATCGTAGAGACGTACCTCTGCCTTGAGCGCCGTTTTTTCTGCGACCCAGTGAATCGTGCCCTTGACCTTGCGGCCTGCCGTAGCGCCGCCCGTCTTCGAATCGAGGTCCGCCGTGCAGTGAAGCTCGACAATCTTACCATTCTCGTCTTTAATGACTTCGTCACATTTGATGATATAGGCATGTTTGAGGCGAACTTCTCCACCCGGTTTGAGGCGGAAATACTTCTTCGGCGGTTCTTCCATGAAATCATCCTGCTCGATGTAAATCGTACGGGAGAACGGCACAAAGCGCTGGCCGCCGTGAATCGGATTGTTATCGGCGAGCAGCCATTCCTCTTTATCCTCCGGATAGTTCGTGATGACGACTTTTAAAGGATGCAGTACAGCCATGACGCGGTCGGCATTTTCATTGAGGTCTGCGCGGACTTCATGCTCGAGCATCGAAACATCGACGATGCTGTCGGCCTTCGCCACACCGATTTCCTTGCAGAAATTGCGGATGGAAGCCGGCGTATAGCCGCGGCGGCGCAGGCCGGAGATGGTCGGCATACGCGGGTCATCCCAGCCGCGCACGTAGCCCTCTTCGACGAGCTGACGCAGCTTGCGCTTGCTCGTGACCGTATTCGTGAGGTTCAGGCGGGCAAATTCAATCTGGCGCGGGCGCGTATTCGGGTCAAAGTCCAGCGAATCGAGCAGCCAGTCGTAGAACGGGCGGTGTTCCTCAAATTCGAGCGTGCAGACAGAATGCGTGATGCCCTCAATGGCATCTGAGAGCGGATGTGCAAAATCATACATCGGATAGATGCACCATTTGTCGCCCGTGCGGTGATGGCTCACATGGGCAATGCGATAGATGACCGTGTCGCGCATGACGAGGTTCGGCGAAGCCATATCGATCTTGGCGCGCAGGACCTTCTCACCATCGGCAAATTCTCCGGCCTTCATGCGTGCGAAGAGGTCGAGATTCTCCTCGATGCTGCGATTGCGGTAAGGGCTTTCCTTGCCCGGTTCCGTCAGCGTGCCGCGGTAAGCCTTGATTTCCTCTGCAGAAAGGTCATCGACATAAGCCAGCCCCTTCTTGATAAGCGTGACAGCAAAATCATAGAGCTTGTCGAAGTAATCCGAAGCATAGAATTTGCGATTGCCCCAGCTGAAACCGAGCCAGCGGATATCGCGCTGAATGGAATCGACATATTCCGTGTCTTCCTTGGTCGGATTCGTATCATCGAAACGCAGATTGCAAAGGCCATGATTGTATTCTGCCAGGCCAAAATTCAGGCAGATGGACTTGGCATGACCGATATGCAGGTAACCATTCGGCTCTGGTGGAAAACGCGTGTGAATGCCTTCTGTATATTTGCCGTTCTTGAGGTCTTCTTCAATCATGTTCTGAATGAAATTCGAAGCCATCGTAATTTTTTCTGCCATCTGATTTCTCTCCTTATGTTTCTATCATTTCATAAAATGCAAAACAAACGTAAAACGGAAACGCAGCTTAAAATCAAAGTTCCGCTGCGTCCTCCTGCGCACATTTTTTCGCAATATAAGCGCGCAGCCTCTTCACCCCTTCATCAACACCCGGCTGCTCAGGCAAATAATGAATGATGCGGTCGACATAGCCGCGCTTGACAATCTCCCTGAGCGTCCAGCTGAAATTGATGTCATAAATCCACAAAAGCCGCACGAGCTTGCGGTCGCCATACGTGCGCAGTTTCCGGTAATCGGCCTGACGCCCAGCTTTGAAGTCCTCAATGAAATCCGGGCTGATGAGCTGGCTGGCATCCGCTGCGATGAATTTCGGCGCCTTGTCCGCATTTTCCGGTCCCAGATATGGCGAAAGCACACGGTAAATATCGAGCTTGTCGGCATCGCGCAGCAGCCTTGCAAAAAGCAGTGCTTTTTTGCTCGGTGCCGGACCGATTTCTTTCTTATTATGACGGCCAATGGCAAAGCGTACCAGCGCTTCATCTTCCGGTGCGAGCTTCTTCATAAAGGCGAGTTCGGAAAGCACCTTGAGGCCGAGGTCTGCATGATCTTCCGATTCTGCGTCATTGAACGTCTTATAGAGGCTGTACTGGCGGAAGCGGCCAACATCATGGAAAAGTCCCATGATTTCCGCCAGCTTCACATCATGCTCGGAAAGCTGCAGATGCTTTGCCAGCTGCACTGCAATCGCCGTGACATAGCCAGTGTGTATTTCCTTGATGCGGATCCCCTGCATGACTTCTTCATCGTCTGTATGGAATGATTTCATATAAGCATCCATCCAGCTATGCATTTCCTTAAGCAGTTCCTTCACGCATCATCCATCTCCTTTACACAAATATATGGGTTAGAAAAACTTCCCGTTTCGAATCAATGCCTACATTATACTACAGAAATGCAGTATGATGCAATTGGGTATTTTCTGATAATATTATAGGCTCAATCTTCCACAAGAATACCAAGAGATTGTAATTCTTTGCGGATGACTGTCAAAGCCTCTTCATCGGGAACCTGTATCGTATGCATATGAGTGCCGCCGGTCACCACGAGCAGCGGATTGGCCTGACATTTCTTCATCTTCGTCAGAAAGCGTTTGATGTCGCGCCGGCTTTCAATCAAAAGGTCGCCGCGGATGGGTCCGTAAACGGGATGCTCCACAATGACATCGAGCACCGAACCCCCGTTATCGACAACAGTCTCCAGTTCCTTTTCCATGCCGGCCGCATCATGGCGGCAGACAATGGTGGCCTTCAGTGCCTGTGTTTTTTCATCGCGCGGCATGATGTAGCCGCGCGGCGTAGCATAGACCTGTACGCCCTCCGCACGCAGGATGCTGATATCCCCCACGATAATTTGGCGGCTGACGCCGAGCTCACGCGCGAGTTTTGTACCAGTCAATGGCTGCGAAGCTTCCTGCAGGCGTTTCAGTAAAAGTTCACGTCTTTTTCCTGTATTCATGAAAGACCCCTGACTTTCTGTTTTAAGCTAACAAAAAAAGCTGCCTCACGGCAGCTATGCTTCTAAATTGGTGGGCGATAACAGGATCGAACTGCTGACATCTTGCTTGTAAGGCAAGCGCTCTCCCAGCTGAGCTAATCGCCCAATGGTGACGCCAATGGGATTCGAACCCATGAACCCGCCGTGAAAGGGCGGTGTCTTAACCGCTTGACGATGGCGCCATTGGCTCCTCGAGCAGGATTCGAACCTGCGACAGCCTGATTAACAGTCAGGTGCTCTACCGGCTGAGCTATCGAGGAATATAAAATGTCTTGATACTCGCGTATCGACTTGTATTATTATAATGGATAACGCGCAGGAATGCAAGAACTTTTTTCCGCACCAATAAAAAATTTTTGTTCTTGTGCGCCGTCAGCCCCAAAATCAATCATGTCATCCCCGCGGGTAATGATTGATACAGAGGGCTTCACTGATTCCTTCACCCTCATTCGTGTAAATATGACGCAGCGTCGCGTCAAATGTCAGGGAGTCGCCGGTCTGCAGGTAAAAAAACTGTCCGGCTACTTCGAGCTTCAATTTTCCCTCGCGCACAAAAATGTATTCATGCGAATGCTCCGTATGCCCTTCCGTCACATGCGTGACGCCCGGGTCAAAGGACAGCAGAAAACATTCAAAGTCACGCTCCGGCGTACTCGGATAATAACAGCCAATGCGGTAATGCCCCTGTTCATCGCTCTGCATGACCAGGTCCGACTGGGCAATTTTATGGGCTGCGGCCTGACGCGGCTCCAAAAGCGCCGAATACGGCACATGCAGCGCCTCGGCAATCTTCCAAATGGTATTGATGGTCGGATTGGCCCTGCCCTTTTCAATATTCGACAATACGGCTTTCGAAAGTCCCGTTTCTTCTGCCAGCTGACCAAGGCTTTTATTTTGGCGCAGACGGAGGTCCTGCAGATTGACAGCAATGATTTCGTTAACATTCATGAGAATTCCTCCTTTGCCTTGACTTTTCTCCCGGCTGACGGTAAGATAAGGCTACATCGTTCAATATAAAAATCTATCGTCAATTATAATACTACAGAAAGGAATCTGCAAGATGAAAATGCGCGCACTGCGGGCAGCCTTTCCCTACACTATCCCGATTTTTGCAGGATTCTGGTTTTTGGGACTTGCCTATGGCATTTATGCCAATGTATCCGGTTTTTCCTTTATCTATCCGATGATCATGAGTATTGTCATTTTCGGCGGTTCACTCGAGTTCGTCACTGTCACCATGCTGCTGTCGCCTTTTGCTCCTCTGCAGGCCTTTCTGATGGCCATCCTCATACAGGCACGCCATCTCTTCTACGGCATTGCCATGCTCGACAAATTCAGGGGAACGGGCTGGAAAAAATATTATTTAATCTACGGCATGTGCGATGAGACGTTTTCCATCAACTTCACCGCCAAAGTTCCACAGGATGTCGATAAGAGCTGGTTCATGGTCTTTGTCACACTGCTCAACGAATTCTATTGGGTCAGCGGTGCAACCATCGGCGGTCTCGTCGGTTCTTACCTGACGTTTGACACACAGGGACTCGGCTTTGTCATGACGGCCATGTTTGTCGTCATCTTCATGGAACAGTATGAGCGCGAGCATTCGCATATCACGGCCTATGTCGGCCTTGCGGCGTCTTTTCTCTGCCTCAATGCCTTCGGCAGTCAGGCCTTCATCATCCCATCGATGCTCTGCATTCTCGTGACGTTGACGCTGATTCGCGGTCCGCTTGAAAGGAAGGGAATTTAAATGACACTTTCGGAACAAGTCATCACGATTGCCATGTGCGCCATCGGCACGATGCTCACGCGCTTTTTGCCTTTCCTCGTCTTTTCTTCAAAAAAACCCACGCCCGATTACATCCAATATCTCGGCCGCGCCCTGCCCTGCGCGATTTTCGCCATGCTCGTCGTCTACTGCCTCAAAGATGTTTCCTTTACCACAGGCAATTATGGCCTGCCGGAAATGCTCGGCATTCTCATCACGATTCTGCTGCACAGATGGAAACGGCAGATGCTCTTATCCATCGCGGGCGGCACGATTTCCTATATGCTTCTGCTGCAGTATGTATTCCACTGAAATCTCTATCTTTCTGTATCAAAAAAAGGCAGCCGCAAAGCTGTCTTTTTTGTATGCCTGAT
Source organism: Mitsuokella apri (assembly GCF_051886055.1). NCBI lineage: Bacteria > Bacillati > Bacillota > Negativicutes > Selenomonadales > Selenomonadaceae > Mitsuokella > Mitsuokella apri. The sequence continues at coordinate 30,311 of NZ_JBJEXT010000070.1, forward strand.
ATGTAATTGGGAGTTCTGATAATCAGAAGTACACATCGATACGGCCGAAGAGTTTCGATGCATCTTTGTCTGCAGCAATATCCTTGCCGTTGAAGTATTTGGCAACGAACTGGATGTTCTTGAAGGCCGTATAAGTCGTGCCGACTTCGATGCCTTTCTGGCCGCCGTCAACACCATCGCCGTACGTCGACCATGGAGCAGCGTACTGGCCGAGGTTGCGGTAAGCAAGGTACATGCCCCAAGTGCCTGGGTTCTCCTGCTGAGCCCCCTTGTAATCGTACTCGAAGCTGTAGGCGTTCTTGTAGTTGTCAGCCTTCGTGTTCTGGGCATATTCTGCCTTGAAGAAATTATTATGGTCGAAGCGATAGCCGGCATTGACAAACCAAATATTCGCCTTAAACTCGTTGTCCTGACCAGCCTTGTAATCGCTGTTATAAGCTTTCGGCAGGCTGCCAGTGAACGTAGCACCGCTCATATGCTCATAACCAGTGTTGCCATAGAATTTGTTCTTGGCGTAGCCGAGATTGACAGCCTGGAAATTCGTCGTATCATCCGTACTCTTAAATACGTTGTTCATCTGTCCCTTCAAATCGCGGCCAAAATCACCAAACTGCGTTGCGTCGAGGCGGCCGGCTTCCATCGTAACCTTGAGGTCCTTGCCGAACGTTACGGCTGCACCGGAATACGGGTCATCCGTCGTTGAAATGAGATTGATGGCATTCGGCAGTTTACCGAGCTTGACATTGAAGTTGTCATAATGACCTTCAGCCCAAACACGCTTGAGGTCAACTTTGCCGTCATTGTCGCCACCTTTGTCTTTATCAAGTTTTAAATCAGCATCGAGACGGGCATGTACATCCCAGTTTTTGTTGATTTCGGCTTTCGGCTCGAGACGGAAGACGAGGTCATCATCGTTATACTTGCGCTCTTTGGCCGTCGTGCCGGCATCATGACGCGTGCTCGTATACGTGTACTCGACGAGGCCGTTCCATTTTACTTTGTCGGCATTGCGCTCGAGGTTGCTGACGCGGACGCCAAGGTTGTTGAGTTCATCGGAGAACTCGGCAGCGAGTTTGTCGATGAGAGCCTTGTCGGCAGCGGATACATCGCTCTTGGCCATGGCCTTTGCGATCATCTGGGCCATCTCATAACGCGTGATGTTCTGATTTCCGCGGAAGGTCGTGTCGCCATAACCTTCGATAACGCCGTCAGCTGCAAGCTGCGATACAGCGTCGTAAGCCCAATGGTCAGCCGGTACATCCGAGAACGGATTGGCGGCAGCGAACGTAGTCGATGCGGCGCCGACAACCAGAGCAGTCGTGAGTGCGGATACCAGAGTCTTCTTCATAATAAACTCCCCCTAAAAGATGATTGTTTCGCATCGCTTCTTTTATGAGTGTCCATGTTTCCTCATATTTCCCCTAGCGATACTTCGGCTTGTTCTTATTGGAACTGTTTTTAGTATAGCATATGGGAACGGTTTCTGCAAGCGTTTACTATTATTTACTTTCATACTAAGAAAAAAATATAGGCTTGTTAAACACAAAGCCTATATTTCCGTATATCAAAAAAAGATAATAATAAATCAATATAAAGTAAGGGCTCCCGCTCATAACCGATAATTATCACGGCGGATATCTTCGGCAATGAGCTCTTCCAAACGGTCAGGCGTCATATCCTCTTCCGAATAGACAGTCAGGCCATGCTGCTGCAGCAGGGCCGCAGTCACGCCAGTGCCGCGGATTTTAGTCCCCGTGAAGCTGCCATTGTAGATGCGGTGTACACCGCAGGAAGGACTGCCGTCCTTCAGAATAGCAGTTTCCGCATGATAGGTCTCGACAATGCGCAGGACCTTCTCCGCCCCAAGCCGCATCGCCGCGGTCAAATCATGTCCCTCAGCGTCAACGATTTTTGCCCTGTCCTCCAAAACCTTGCGCCCCGTACCATAGCGGATCTCCATCGGTGTACGCGGTACGGGCAGTCTGCCGAAGCACTCCGGGCAGACAGCGACAAAGCGGCCGCGCGCATTGTATTTCTGCAGCAGTGCATGGTCATTGCTGCCGCCGTTGTATTTGACTTTATGCCCCAAAAGGCACGCACTGACCAAAATCATATTATCCTTCTTTCTCTGCTCCTGCTTAGCCGAAAAGTCCGCTGGGCCGGAAGGCAAATGGCGAAATGCGGATGCCGAGATGACGCGCGAGGGCCTCAAGGCTTGCATCCGAAAGTTCCTGCCCCGCACGAATCGGAATTGCCGCACAGGCCTTGGCATCTTCCAAGGCATCGTGGTGGCGGAAATGCAGATTGAGGTATGCTCCGACCGTACTGAGTTTATGATTGGCAAGATTCGGCCAGGCCCTGCGCGCAATTGCCACGGTATCGCAGTAAGAAAAATCCGGTGCAGAAAGGCCATACAGAGTCAGGCAGGCCCGCAGGACGCCCATATCGAATTTGGCATTATGGGCAACGACCAGCTGTCCTGCCAGATGCTCCCGAAGCTCCGGCCAGATACCGGCAAAATCAGCGACATTTGCCGTATCCTTTTCCGTAAGGCCGTGAATCTGGGTATTGAAATAACTGTAGCGATTCTCAGGCGGTCGGATCAGCGTATAATACGAGTCTGCCAGCTGGCCGCCGCGAATCGTCACGACAGCTACGCTGCAGGCAGAATTGCGCGCCCCGGTAGCCGTCTCAAAGTCAATTGCCGTAAAATCCATCATTTTTTCTTGCTCTGCAGATATTTGTCAATCGCGGCAGCAGCTTTGCGGCCCGCGCCCATGGCGAGAATGACCGTCGCGGCGCCCGTGACAATATCGCCGCCCGCAAAGACGCCCTCTTTCGACGTGGCACACGTCTCTTCATCCGCTGCGATGTTGCCGCGCTTCGTCGTCTCAAGCCCCGGCGTCGTGTGTGCGATAATCGGGTTCGGGCCCGTGCCGATGGCGATGATGACCGTGTCCATCGCCATGTCAAATTCCGAACCTTCAATAGGAATTGGACGGCGGCGTCCCGAAGCATCGGGTTCGCCAAGCTCCATACGGATGCATTTGAGGCCTTTAACCCAGCCGTTCTCATCGCCGAGTACTTCGATAGGATTTGTCAGCAACTGGAAGTCGATGCCCTCTTCCTTAGCATGGCCGACTTCTTCCGCGCGCGCCGGAATCTCCGCCTCGCTGCGGCGGTAGATGATGGAAACTTTCTCCGCACCAAGGCGCAGGGCCGTGCGGGCGGCATCCATCGCGACATTGCCGCCGCCGACGACGGCGACATGCTTCCCGACCTGAATCGGCGTCGCGTATTCCGGGAATTTGTAGGCTTTCATGAGATTGCAGCGCGTGAGGAACTCATTGGCCGAATAAACGCCGTTGAGACTCTCGCCCGGAATGCCCTGGAAACGTGGCAGGCCAGCACCCGTGCCGATGAACACGGCATCGAAGCCTTCTTCCTGCATGAGCTCGTCGACCGTGTAAAGGCGGCCGGCCACCGAGTCAACTTCAATCTTGACGCCGAGTTTCTCGATGTTCTCGATTTCCTTCTTGACAACCGTATCCTTCGGCAGACGGAATTCCGGGATGCCATAGGACAGCACGCCGCCGGCCTTGTGCAGGGCCTCGAAAATCGTCACGTCGTAGCCCTTCTTCGCCAGGTCGCCGGCACACGAAAGGCCGGAAGGACCGGCACCGATGACCGCGACTTTCTGAGCATCAGCAGCACGCTCCACGGGCTTGACCTCTTTATTGGCCGCAAGCTCGCGGTCAGCCACATAGCGTTCGAGTCGGCCGATAGCGACGGATTCCCCGCGTTTGGCAAGGATGCAGTGTTTTTCGCACTGATTTTCCTGCGGGCAGACGCGGCCGCAGATAGCCGGCAGCGCGTTCGACTCCTTAATCGTCGCAATGGCGCCGTCAAAGTCGCGTTCCTTGATTTTGCCGATGAACGTCGGGATATCAATGGCAACAGGACAGCCCTTGCGGCACTGCGGCACTTTGCAGTGCAGGCAGCGTTCCGCTTCGGCCACAGCCGTATCTTCATCGTAGCCGAGGGCGACTTCATCAAAATTATGGGCACGGACCTTCGGGTCCTGCACCGGCATTTCATGTTTCTTGAGTATCAGGGCCATTACTTTTCTCCTCCCAGACCGATATGGCAGACATGGTCTTTTTCGATGGCTTCTTTGTCGCGGTACATGCGCTGGCGGCTCATAAGTCCCTTGAAGTCCACGAGATGGCCGTCAAACTCCGGACCATCGACACAGGCAAACTTCGTCTCGCCGCCAATGGTCACGCGGCAGCCGCCGCACATGCCCGTGCCGTCGACCATGATTGGATTCAACGATACGACCGTGTGGATGCCAAGGTCACGCGTCGCGTCGGCCACACTCTTCATCATGATGACGGGGCCAATGGCCGTAATCTGCGCAATTTTTTCGCCGCGGTCGACAAGAGCCTGCACGGCATTTGTGACAAAACCCTTGATTCCGTACGAACCGTCATCCGTTGTCACGAGGACTTCATCCGTCACGGCCTTCATCTCGTCTTCCATAATGAGGATGTCCTTATTTTTTGCGCCCATGATGGCAATGACCTTGTTGCCGGCCTCTTTCATCGCGCGCGCAATCGGATACGTCGGTGCAACGCCGATGCCGCCGCCAACGACGACCATCGTGCCGTCAAGTTTCTTGATTTCCGAAGGACGGCCAAGAGGACCGACAAAATCGAGGATGCTGTCGCCCGCGTTCAGGGCTGCGAGTTCCATCGTCGAAGCCCCGATAGCCTGAAAGACAATCAGGATTTTCCCCGTCTCGCGGTCATAGTCGGCAATCGTCAAAGGGATGCGTTCGCCCTCTTCATTGACGCGCAGTACGATAAACTGACCGGCCTGCGCCTTTTTCGCTACGCGCGGCGCTTCAATCTCCATCGCGTAGACATTTGGCGACCATTCCTCTTTGCTAAGGATTTTAAACATACTTCACTCTCCTATATACATTGTCAGGCAAGAACACCTGCGAGATAGGCCTCGAGGTTCGTCTTGATCGGCATCAGATACACATTGGCCCCCTCACGCTCCGCATAGTCCATGACTTTTTTCGCAAAATCCACGCTCCATGCAAGCGTCGGCTCAAAATCATGCGGGAAAACCACATGGTTCTTGCGCTCCCAATAGCTCTGCGAACGCGCACTCATGACGGGTGACACGCCCCAATAGACTTCAAGCCCCTGCAGCATGTCGGCATAAACTTCCAGATAACGCATATCAAAGAACGGCTGCGTAAAGAAACCTGCGGCACCGGCCTGCAGTTTGCGCCTGATGCGGTAAAGCTCCTGCGCCATCGAGCCGCGGTACTGGTCAATGCCTGCATAGACCTTGACTTCCGGCATCTCCTTGCGGAACTTCCAGATGACATCGACACTGTTCGTCGGATAAACTTCATGCATCATATCCTGCGGCGGATCGCCTTCAATGACGAGCACCTCACGGATATTGTGTTCGCGCAGATAATCCTTCATCGTAAGCTCTTTTTCAAGGTCGATATCCATCGCACGGATATGCGGCATCGAGTTTTTAAAACGTTCCTGCGCAATCGCCGCCCCCTGCCAGCTGCGAATCGGAAAACGCAGAAGGTCGGGGATATTGATGACATCGACTTTATTTTGGAACTTGCCAAGCAGGGAAAGTTCCTGCCGCAGACTGTCCTCATCGCGTGGAACGAGTTCTACTGAGATACGTTTCATAGGGATCCTCCGAAAGGTAATCGTCAAAAAAAGCTACAAATATCAATAATATTGTAAAGTCTTTCCCCACATTTTGCAAGTACGCTCTTCTTTTCTGGAAATACCTGTCCCCTGAGCGCATTGCCTCCAAAATAAAAAAGCACAGCAAACATGCTGTGCTCCTATATAATAGAACAATATGACTAAAACTCAAAGAATCAGTCCCAGCCACTTCCAATACGTATTGGTCAGCAGCAGGATGGTCAGGTACGCAAAAATCGTCAGTGGAATGCCCGTCTTGATGAAGTCCTTGACTTCAAATGTATCCGTACTATAGGCAATCATATTCTGCGGGGCATTGACCGGCAGGATGAAGCCAAAGCAGATAGTGTACTGCAGAATCATGACCATGCCGACAACATTGAGCGTTGTATTTTCCGCTGCTCCCTGCAGAACGGAGATGCAGATTGGGATCATGGCCGAAGAGAGGGCCGTGGCACTCGCAAAGCCGAGATGGATGAGAATCAGGAACAGCGCGAGAATCGCGATGATAAACGTCGCCGAAGCATCGAAAAGTCCGAAGGAATTGACGATGACATGAGCAATCCACTCACCGGCTTTTGTCGAGAGGATGGTCGAACCAAGGCTGATGCCGACGCCGAAGAGCAGCAGCGTGCCCCAGTTGATGCGCTCCTGCACTTCTTTCCACGTCATAATACCGATGCCCGGCATCATCATGAGCGTGACGGCGACAATCGTCGTCGAAGAGGTGTCGAAAGGATGAACGATTTTTTCCGTAGCCCAGAAGAAGAGCAGGACAAGGGAAATGAACATGAGCTTCTTTTCATCTGTCTTCATGGGCCCCAGCGCCTTGAGTTCCTGCTCGATTTTTTCTTTGCCTCCCGGGATTTCCTTCATCTCAGGCGGCATGAGCTTGAGCAGTACGAAATAGAGCACGACACTCATGATGATGGCAAAAGGAGCTGCCGCAATAAACCAGTCAAGCCAGCTGATGGTCGTGCCGAGCTGCTTTTCGATAAAACCGAGAGCGACCATATTCTGCGCAGCTGCCGTCTTGATGCCGACATTCCAGATGCTGTCAGCCTGCGCCACGGCAATGAGCATGATGGCCGCAAACTTGCTCTTGCGCGAAACACCGAAAACAGCGATGATGCCCATGACGATTGGCACCATGCAGGAAACGCGCGCCGTCGTGCTCGGTACGAAGAAGCTCAGCACAAAGCCGACAAAGATGACGCCGGCGAGTACATGGTGCGTCTTGGCACCGATTTTGGAGAGGACGAACAGGGCAATGCGTTTATCAAGCCCCGTTTTCATCATGGCTGCCGCAATCAGCAGGGCTGCACCGACGAGAGCCAAGGCTGTGCTTGAAAAACCGGTCAGTGCCATCTTCAAGGCACCTGACGTGCCGAGCATCTTAGACGGATTGGCCATATTCGGCGCCGTGCCAAGCAAAAAGGCCATCAATGACATGATGATGCCGGCAGATACCGGATAAGAGACCGCTTCTGTCATCCAGATGATGACAGAAAAAATGAGAATTGCCAGCATGCGGTGTCCGGCCGTCGAAAGGTCCGGCGGCGTCGGAATCAAAAGCAGCAGGATGAGAACGAGAAAGCCCACAGGCAGCCCCATGCGGCTCAGATTTTTCTTCATAGTACATTCCTCCCTAAAACATTTTCCCCTATTCATATATCCATAAAAAAAGACAGTCCGCCCCCGACGAACCGTCTTCGCCACGATTGCAGTGCGCCATTGCACTTATATCGTATATTTATATATTATATGCTTAAGGTGTATATCTATAATAGCGCAGAAAATATGTCTTGTCAATGTGTATGCCTGTATACATATAATCATCTATCTGATAACAAAAAATCGCCATATCGTAAAGATACAGCGATTTCTGTTGCATGGGCGTGCTCATGCCCTTCGTCATTTGTGATCTTGGTGAGCTTTAGAAGAGGCCCGTGATCTTGCCGTTGACGTCAATGTCCATGTTCTCTGCAGCAGGATGCTTCGGCAGGCCCGGCATCGTCAGGATGTTGCCAGTCAGGGCCACGATGAAGCCGGCACCGGCACTTACACGCAATTCCTTAACCGTGATACGGAAGCCCGTCGGACGGCCGAGTTTCGTCGCATCATCCGACAGGGAATACTGCGTCTTGGCCATGCAGACCGGCATCTTGTCAAAGCCGAGTTCTTCAATCTCCTTAAGCTGTTTTTTGGCAGCCGGCGTGAAGTCAACACCATCGCCGCCGTAGATCTCGCGCGTGATTTTCTCAATCTTTGCGGGAATGCTCTCGTTAACATCGTAAATGAAATGGAAGTTGTTCGGCTTTTTCGTCGCAGCTTCGACTTTGTCCGCAAGGGGCAGACCGCCTTCACCGCCCTTGGCCCAGACTTCGGAAAGAGCGACTTCCGCGCCGAGTTCGTTGCACTTCTTCTCGACAAAATCGAGCTCTTCCTTCGTATCCGTCGGGAAGGCATTGATGGCCACGACAGCCGGCAGGCCGAACTTCTGGATATTCTCGATATGCTTCGTGAGGTTGGCAATGCCTTTTTCAAGAGCGGCCATATCTACTTTGTTGAGTTCTTTCTTGTCAAGACCGCCGTGCATTTTCAGCGCGCGGACCGTGGCGACGATAACCACGGCATCCGGCTTCAGGCCGGCAAAGCGGCATTTGATATCGAGGAATTTTTCCGCGCCGAGGTCCGCACCGAAGCCGGCCTCCGTGATGACATAATCCGCGAATTTCAGGGCAAATTTCGTCGCCATGACGCTGTTGCAGCCGTGGGCGATATTCGCGAACGGGCCGCCGTGAATGAAAGCAGGCGTGCCCTCAAGCGTCTGAACGAGATTCGGCTTGATGGCGTCCTTGAAGAGCAGTGTCAGGGCCCCCGTGACATTGAGTTCCTTGGCGCGGATGGCACGGCCCGAACGGCTGTAGCCAATGACGATTTCACCAAGGCGCTGTTTCATATCCTCGAGGTCTTTCGCGAGGCAGAGGATGGCCATCATTTCCGAGGCCACCGTGATATCAAAGCCCGTCTCGCGCGGCGTGCCGTGTGCCTTGCCGCCGAGGCCGATGACAACGTGGCGCAGGGCGCGGTCGTTGAGGTCCAGCACGCGCTTCCACGTGATGCGGCGCACATCGATGTCAAGGGCATTGCCCTGCTGGATGTGGTTGTCGATGACAGCTGCGAGCAGGTTATGAGCCGTTGTGATGGCGTGAAAGTCACCCGTAAAATGCAGGTTGATATCTTCCATCGGCACAACCTGGGCATAGCCGCCGCCGGCAGCGCCGCCCTTGAGGCCAAAGCACGGGCCAAGCGAAGGCTCGCGCAGAGCAACGGCCGTCTTTTTGCCCTGACGGTGGAACGCATCGGCAAGGCCGACACTTGTCGTCGTCTTGCCTTCGCCAGCCGGCGTCGGGTTGATAGCCGTTACGAGGATGAGTTTGCCATTTGGTTTATCCTTGACACGTTCCCACGCAGACAGGGCGACTTTTGCCTTGTACTTGCCATAGAGCTCAAGTTCATCATCCGCGATGCCAAGCTTTGCGGCAATTTCTTGAATGGGGCGCATCTCGGCTTCCTGTGCGATCTCAACATCGGTTTTCATTTCTGTACCTCCTGCAATTCGTAAGGGAAACAACACTAACAATATTTATTTATCGAAGCTGCATTTCTGCAGCGCGGACAACATTTTCCATGAGCATGGCGACGGTCAAAAGGCCGACGCCGCCCGGAACCGGCGTGATGGCACCGGCCACTTCTTTGACGCTTTCAAAATCCACATCGCCGACGAGCTTGCCTTTTGGATGTTCTTCATCGGGAGCAAGGCGGTTGATGCCAACATCAATGACCGTCGCTCCTTTTTTGACCATATCGGCCGTGACAAAGCGCGGACGGCCGACAGCTGCCACAAGGATATCGGCCTCGCGCGCGACAGCGGGCAAATCCTTCGTATGACTGTGACAGATCGTGACCGTCGCGTTTTTGCCGAGCAGAAGATGGAGCATCGGCTTGCCGACGATGTTGCTGCGGCCGATGATGACAGCGCGCTGACCGTCCATCGGGATGCCCGCGAGCTCGAGCATGCGCAGGCAGCCGTACGGCGTGCAGGGCACGAGGCCCGGCTCCCCCGTCACGAGACGGCCGACATTTACAGGATGAAAGCCATCGACATCCTTTTCCGGACGGATGCGCTCGAGGATTTCGGACTCATGTGCGGCAATCTGCTTGGGAAGCGGCAGCTGCACGAGAATACCGTGAATCTTCCTGTCATCATTGAGGGCATCAATTTTCGCGAGAAGTTCTTCCTTCGTCGTCGTCTCCGGCATCTCGATGACTTCGGAGTAAATGCCAAGGGCCTCGCAGGATTTGTGCTTGTTGCGCACATAGACCTGCGACGCGGGATTGCTGCCGACAATGATGACGGCCAGCCCCGGCTGCACGCCGTACTTCGCGTGAAGGGCCTCTGCCTTTTTCTTCGCATCTTCGCGGAACTGCTGGGCAAAGACCTTGCCTTCCAAAATACGAGCTGTCATAGAATCACCTTTCCTATCTCTCTATCTCTGAAAAAAGCAAAAACAAAAGTAGATGTCAGATATAGAAACTCAGCCAGGTACAAACAAAGATGGCAACAGAAACGATGCCATTGCGCATGAAGTACCGCTGTGTCACGCGGGAAAAATCTGTGGGGCTCACAATCTGATGCTGGTAATAGAGCGTACCGCCGGCAATGCCGACGCCGATAAAATACAGGAAATCCAGATTCATCATAATGCCTACCGTAAAAAAACACAAGATGCAGATGATGTGCAGAGCATCCGCAATGCGGAAGGCCCCAGCGGCCCCATAGCTCACGGCCAGAGAGTGAAGTCCCTGAGAGCGGTCAAACTCCTCGTCCTGTGCGCCGTACATCGCGTCAAACGCGCCAATCCAGAGGGCCACAGCAATGCAGAGCACAATGAGGGGCATGGATATCGTGCCGCTGACGCCAACCCAGCCGCCCGCCGGTGCCATGGCAATCGCCAGTCCCAAAAAGAGATGCACCCAGCCCGTCACGCGCTTCATGAAGGGATAAATAATGAACGGAATCGCGGCTAATGGCAGCAGATAAATGCAGATGGGCTGCAGCTGCAGAACCGAAAGCACCATGAGCACGAGACAGATGACGATAAACACCAGCGCCTCGCGCTTGGAGATTTTCCCTGCCACCATCGCGCGGTAAGCCATGCGCGGCTGCTGGCTGTCATATTTGAGGTCCGCCCAGTTGTCGATGGCCATCGCTGCCGCGCGGCCTGTCGTAATAGCCATGGCAATCCAGAATAAATCGAGGAGGCGCGGATGGCCCCCCGCTGCCAGTACGGCGCCCATAAAGGCGAACGGCAGGTCAAAAATCGTGTGGTGCAGAGCAACATTATTGATATGTGCCTTGATGGAAATCAATCGAGTCCAAGCTCCTTCCACTTCGCGTCAACCCTGGCCTTGATATTCTCAGACATCGCGATTTCATCCGGCCACTGACGGCTGTGTCCTTCTTCCGGCCACGTCTTCGTCGCATCGATGCCGAGCTTGGCACCCCATTTGGCCATCGGCGAAGAATGGTCGAGCACGTCGAGCGGCCCCTCGACGATTTCGAGATCATGCTTGGCATCAATATTATTGAAGACACGCCAGGCGACTTCGCTGATATCCTGCACATCGACATGAGAGTCGACGACGATGATCATCTTGACATTCATCATCTGCCCCATGCCCCAGAGCGCATGCATGACTTTTCTGGCCTGCATCGGATACGATTTCTTGATGGAAACGATACAGCAGTCGTGGAAAACACCCTCAAGCGGCATGTTGATATCGATGATTTCCGGCTGCATCTGCTGCAGCAGCGGCAGGAAGATGCGTTCCGTGGCTTTCGCGAGAAAGCAGTCCTCCATCGGCGGCTTGCCGACAACCGTGGCCGAATAAATCGCATCTTTGCGGTGCGTGATGGCCGTGATGTGGAAAACCGGATAATCATCGGCCAGCGAATAATAGCCCGTGTGGTCGCCAAACGGGCCTTCGCGGCGCATTTCATCCGTCTTGACGTAACCCTCGAGGATGATTTCGGCCGTGGCCGGCACCTCGATGTCAACGGTCTTGCACTTGACCATTTCGACGGATTTATGGCGCAGGAAGCCGGCAAAGACCATCTCATCGATATCGCGCGGCAGCGGCGCCGTCGCCGCATACGTCACGACAGGGTCCGTGCCAATGGCCACAGCTGCCTCAATGCGGTCGCCGCCCGCGGCCTTCATGTCGCGAAAATTCTCCGCGCCGTTCTTGTGAATGTGCCAGTGCATGCCCGTCGTGCGGCTGTCGTATTTCTGCAGACGGTACATACCGACATTGCGCTTGCCCGTCTTTGGATTTTTCGTAAAGACGAGCGGCAGCGTCACAAACGGACCGCCGTCATCCGGCCAGCACTTGAGGATAGGAATATCATCGAGGCTCGGATTTTCCGTCTCGACGACTTCCTGACACGGTGCATGTTTGACGTATTTCGGGAAATTGATAGCCCGTTTAATCATCGGGATCATCGTGACAACGCTCATTTTATTCTGCAAAGACACATACGGCAGCTTCATCATCTCGCGCAGTTCATCGGCCACATCATCGAGCTTTTCAACGCCGAGAGCCATGGCCATGCGCTCATAACTGCCAAACGCATTCATGAGCACCGGCATCTTCGACCCCTTGACGTTCTCGAAAAGCAGAGCGACATTCTTTTCGCCCTTCATCTTCGAAACGCGGTCCGTGATTTCCGTAATCTCAAGCTCCGGGTCTACTTCTGTCTTAATGCGTTTCAAGAGACCTTTGCTCTCAAGGTCTGCCATGAATTCGCGCAAATCCTTGTATGCCAAGAAAATTCCTCCTTACATTTCCCAATAATTTCTGCACCTTGCACTCTTAATTCCGCAATATGTAGCGGACAATGAAATAGCCCACCTCGTAAAGCACAATCATCGGCAGGGCAATCATCGACTGTGTAAAGACATCCGGCGTCGGCGTGATGATGGCACCAGCGACAAAGGCCAGAAAGATGACAATACGCTGGTACTTCTTGAGGATGGCCGAAGTCAGGATGCCCATCTTGCCGAGAATCGTAATGATGAGCGGCAGCTCAAACACGAAACCGAACGGCAGCACAAAGGTAATGACAAAGTCAAAATATTTATTGACCGAAAACAGCGCCTGCAGTTCATCATTGCCAAAGCCCATAAAGAAGCGGATGCCGGCTGGCAGCACGAGGAAAAACGAAAACGATAATCCTGCAAAGAACAGGATGACCGAGACCGGTACAACGATGCCGAGCACCATGCGTTCCTTACGCGTCAAAGCCGGCAGGAAAAAACGCCATACCTGATAAAATACGATGGGCAGAGCCATGAGGAAGCCGGCTACTACGGCAACCTTCAAGTACGTGAAAAAAGCTTCCGATGGCTGCATATAGTAAAGTTTGCCGGCCGGCAGTGTCAAATAATGCATGATCTCATCGATGAAGTAATAACCGACACAGCTGCCAAGTCCGATTGCGATCAGGCATTTTATCAGGCGGCTGCGCAGTTCGGTAAGATGTGCAACAAGAGACATCGTGCCATCATCATCGGGCTCCATGTCCTGCGCGGCCTCTGCGCTCTGTACGGCAGTCTCCCTCTGCTGCGGAGCTTCTATTTCTTCAAATTGTCTTTCTTCTGCCATTTCTGCCATGAATACCTCTTATCCTGATCACTTCTGCTCGTCTTTTTTCGGCGGGATTTCTTTCGTCTGTGCCGTGACATCAATCATCTTGTCGTCGGCTTTTTTATCCTCTTCTGCACTTGCTGATTTGAATTCGCGAATGCTCTTGCCAAGCGCCTTGCCAACATCCGGCAGTTTGCCCGGTCCGAAGATGACAAGGCCGATAATCAAAATGAGTACGAGTTCCGGCACGCCTAATCCAAACATAATATTTCCTCCTAAAATAAAAAATATGTGAATACATACTATCGTCTGCACAAAACAGACCAGCAGGACTTTCATCCAGCTCTTATAACCTCAATTTATATCATAATAAATAAGAAAGAAAAACGGGCGCAAAAAACTGCGCCCTGCCTCAAGCTTCTTTGTTCTCTTTGCCTGACGGCTCTTTTTTTGCCTGTGCCTCCGCAATCTGCTGACGGACGCTGTCCTGTGTCGGTGCCTGATAGACAGGTGATGCAGGCTTTGCCTCCGCTGCAGGGGCTGCCGTGCTGCCCTGCGGTGCGTTTTTGTCTGCGGCCGCTGGTTTTGCCGCTGCAGGAGCTGCTGCCTGCTGCGCTGCAGG